>JBDUBY010000439.1:0-17063 GCA_040003735.1 Parafilimonas sp. | reverse complement strand
CGTACATGCTTGGCGCATACTTTACTTCCTCTATATTAAAACGTGTGAACTGTGCCTCAACACGGCTTATAAAATCATCCCAATTTTTATTTTCGTTCGGGCTCCAGGCATTTTCTGAAATAGCAAAAGCGCGTGGCCATGTCATGTATTGTACCTGGCGAAAATTGAACACCTGTTCTGTCCATAAATTTCCCTGTGTACCAAGGATATGTTTTTTATCAGCATCTTTAATATTCGCTGGCATCGGATCAAAACTATATACTTTGTTCAGCCGCAACGATGCATATACATGCGGCTCCATTGTTCTGTCGCTTTGCATATAATCCAGGTACATAAATTCCGTTGGGCTCATTACAACATCATGCCCTAATCTTGCAGCCACAACACCGCCGTTTTGCAATTCTTTGGTACCATCAGGAGCCACGCCATCATGTGATCCGCGCCAGCTCATTACTGCAGCATTCGGACCAATTCCTCCTTCCAGTATTTCATCCCAACCCATAAATTTCTTTCCTTTTGATTCAACTATTTTTTCAAGCCTTTTTTCAAAATAACTCTGCACTTCTTCATACGTTTTCAAATTCTCTTTTTGCATTAACGCTGTTACTGCATCGCTGCTTTTCCAAAAAGTTTTAAAGGTTTCATCGCCGCCCATGTGTATATATTCAAATGGAAAAAGTGCAGCAATTTCGGTAACAACTTTATCTAAAAATTCATAAACGTTTTCGTTAGCGGGGCAAAGATTATCATCATAAATAGCTGTGTGTGTATCCCAATCTTTAATTTCTTCGCCTGATGTAACACCAATATTTTTTACGCCGCCTGAACAGGAGAGTTCAGGATATGCTGCAATAGCAGCCATGCTATGACCAGGCACATCAACCTCAGGCATAACATTTACAAATCTCTCTTTTGCATACTGTACAATTTCTTTAATATCATCCTGCGTATAAAAACCGCCGTAAGTGCGTGGCGCATCTGGAGCAGGTTTGGGAAATGTTCCAAACTGGCCTACACCTTGCACGCTCCAGGCACCAACTTGTGTTAGTTTAGGCAGGCTCTTAATTTCAATGCGCCAGCCTTCATCATCGGTTAAATGAAAATGGAAAAGATTCAATTTATATTTAGACATTTGATCGATATAAGCTTCCACTTCAGATTTTGTAAAAAAGTGACGCGATACATCAAGCATCAAACCTCTCCATCCAAAACGCGGATAATCTGTTATCTCCACACAAGGTGCTTTCCACGCAATATCTTTTACTAAAACACTATCTTCAATTTCCGCAGGAAACAACTGCATTAATGTTTGCACTCCATAAAAAATACCTGCCGGTTTATTTGCTTTTATGGTGATGTTTTTTGGTGTAACAGATAAATGATAACCTTCATCACCAAGCGTTGCATCATTCGTTTTATTCAATTCTAATTTTATAATTGCAGCAGGTGCGTTGCCTGAAACAGAAACTTTATAACCTGTAGCAACGGATAATCTTTTTTGAAGATCAACAACAGTTTGTTTTAAATCAGTTATTTCAACTGTTTGAATAGTGATATTTTGAGGAAGTGTAAAATAACCAGTCCTCTGCTCAATTTTTACTGGTTCAGGAACAATAGCAATTTTTGAACTGGTTTGACAAAAGGAAACAACGCTGATAAAGATTAAGACAATTAGTATTGCTGATTTTTTCATGATGGCAAATTATTAATTGCGCTAAAAATAATGCAAGAAAATTATAAACACAATTGAAATTATTATAACCGCTTAATTGTTCAGCACAATATTTTTTATAATAATATCTGCAAATGGAAACGGTTGTTTTTTAATATTAAGTTTATAGCGAAGAACAATATCGCCATTATATATTACCTGCAGCCATTGTGCATTTTCATTTGTTGCAACATAGCTTGCGCTTACTATATTGTTTTTTACAACACAGATTTTATTTGATTTTAAACAGGAATCTGCAAAAGCAATATCAGCAGAATCAACCGAAGATTTATCGCAGAGAAAAAGATTTTTTTTATCATCGCTTGTTTGCAAAGCGATAGTAATTGTATCGCCAACAGTTGCATTAATAATTCCTTTTGATGGTGAATAAGAAATTATTTTATAATTGAAAGAAGGTTGTTTAAAAGGAGAGTGATTAAACTCAGCAAGTGTTGGCGGATTATTTAATAAAGTCCATTTAATATTATCAGGATAATGATCCTGTATAAAATATTTTGGCGGCGTTAAAAAATAATTTGCATTATAATCTTTTATAAATTCTCTTCCTGAAAAACTAAGATAACCGCTTGCCCATGTTGCATCAAGCAAATACCAGTTGCTGTCAATCATAACGGCATTCCATTTATGATTACACCTGAATTGATTGTTATTAAAACCTGTTCTTGCATAACCAGTAATTACTTCGCTTTTAATTCCTGCATAATCGCAGAGTGCTTTAAATAATCTTGCATAACCATCACACAAAGAAAAACGTCTTTTTAATACAATTTCCGCAACCCGTTCGTCTAATGGTTTTAAAACAGAATCAGCATCATCTTCTGATTCATATCCATCATCTTTATATGCAACAGGCTGCGGTTTAAAGCGGATTGTATTATATGAAATATGATCTGTTATCCAGTAAAAAATGGAACGCACTTTTTCAAGCTCGGTTGTATAAGAATTCGTTAGAAGATGTGATAAAGAATCTGCTGAAGGCGCATCAATGTTTTCTGCTCTTGCATCAATAAAAGAAAAGTTGATTTGTTTACGTTGGGCAAAACTATAAGAGGAGAGAAGAAGAGTAAAACTAAACAACCATTTCATACATCACAATATCTACTGTAAAATTAAAAATTCTAATGATAGAGAAAATATAAATCTTAACGAAGCAAGATGTATAAAAAAATAAAATATTTTCTGGAATAAGTTATGCGAAAGCCCTGGTTTAACAGTTAAATCAAATTGCAGTATTGGTTATGATATTATATTTGTGATTGCTAACAAATGTTAGCCTTCATTATAATAATAAGTTTATGGAAACAACGATTGCGAAATCAAAAGCCAGTATTGAACAAACAGATTTTTTACCTCTTCAAGGCACAGACTACGTTGAATTCTATGTTGGAAATGCAAAGCAGGCTGCACATTTTTATAAAACCGCTTTTGGGTTTCAAAGCCTTGCTTATGCAGGTCCGGAAACAGGTGTAAAAGACAAAGCCAGTTATGCAATACGTCAGAATAAATTAACTTTTGTACTTACAACGCCTTTAAAAAAAGATGGTGAAATTGCAGAGCATATTTATAAACATGGGGATGGTGTAAAAATGCTGGCCTTACGTGTTGATGACGCAAAAGATGCATGGATGCAAACAACAAAACGGGGCGCAATAAATTATATGGAGCCGCAGGTTTTGCACGATGAAAATGGTGAAGTTGTAATGAGCGGCATAAGAACTTATGGTGATACCATTCATTTATTTGTTGAAAGAAAAAATTATAACGGCGCATTTATGCCTGGTTATAGAGAGTGGAAGACAGAATATAATCCATCTTCAACAGGTTTGGAATATGTTGATCATTGTGTTGGCAATGTTGGCTGGAATCAAATGAATAAATGGGTAAAATTTTATGAAGATGTAATGGGTTTTAGAAATATTCTTTCCTTTGATGATGATGATATTTCTACCGAATATTCTGCTTTAATGAGCAAGGTAATGAGCAACGGAAATGGTTATGTAAAATTCCCGATTAATGAACCGGCTGAAGGCAAAAAGAAATCGCAGATAGAAGAATATCTTGAATTCTATAATGGTGAAGGTGTGCAGCATGTTGCTTTAGCTACAAAGAATATTGTTGAAACGGTTACTGACCTGCAAAATAGAGGAATAGAATTTTTGAAAGTGCCTTCCAGTTATTATGAAGATTTAATTGAGCGTGTTGGTAAAATTGATGAAGACATCGAATCTCTAAAAGAACTTGGTATTTTAGTTGACCACGATGATGAAGGATATTTGCTGCAAATATTTACAAAACCTGTAGAAGATCGGCCAACATTATTTTTCGAAATAATTCAGCGTAAAGGCGCAAAAAGTTTTGGTAAAGGAAATTTCAAAGCCTTGTTTGAAGCAATCGAAAGAGAACAAGGATTGCGGGGAAATCTTTAAGGTTGATTGCTTTGTGATAATCGGAGAACAAGTATAGTTTCTTTTATGAATTACGATTTAAATAAAAAATAAATTAATGCAACTGCTGCTGCAGTCATTAATATAAGAGTAATAGCTCCAAGTGTATTAGACAGTTTTGAATTTGTATTACTTCCCATTATTTTTTTGTTATTACCAATATGCATTATAATGGCAATCATTATAGGCGCAGTAAGCCCATATAATATAGCTGTGTAAAGCAATGCCTGTATAGCACTTATACCTAAAAAGTCAAGCGATAAGCCAACTAAAAGAGAGATGATAATGGAAATATAAAATAGTTTTGCCTGCGGAAATGTTTTATCTAACCCTGCCTGCCAGCCAAATGTTTCTGCAAGCATGTACGATTGTGAACCTGCAAGCACTGGTATAGCTAAAAGTCCTGTGCCCACTACACCGAGCGCAAAAATTAAATAGGTAAATTGACCCGTTAACGGCGCCAATGCTTTTGCGGCCTGGTCAACGGTATCTATGTGCCTCATGCCAGCTGGGAATAAAACACTTCCTGCAGTAAGTATGATAAAGAACATTACCATATTAGATAAAAGCATCCCGGTATTTACATCTGCTTTCATATTTCCGAGAACTCTTTTATCAACAATTACTTTTCTTTTGCTGTGTGCAATATCTTCTGCTTCCATGGTGGCTTGCCAAAAGAATAAATAAGGAGAAATGGTAGTGCCGAGCAAAGCAACAATAATAGAAAAAAATGATGCATTAAACTCTATGGTTGGAATAAAAGTATGTTTGGCAATAAGCGCCCAGTTTTGTTTCACCATAAATGGAACAAGTACGTATAACAATACTGAAAGGCACAACCATTTTAAGATCTTCGCTATTTTTTGATATGGATATTTTATAATGACAAACATTAAAATTGCAGTAAAGAAAATTGAGCAGGCAAACGCAGGTAACTTAGGAAAAATCATATGTGCAACAGCGCCCATGCCTTGTATATCAGCACCTATATTTAAAGTAATTGCCGGGAAACTAAGCAGCAGCATTATATATAACAACGGCTTGGAATAATGTTTTTTTAAAGTAACCGTTAAACCTTGCGATGTAACCAAACCAATTCTTGCGCACATGCCTTGAATGGCTGCCATTAAAGGAAAAGTAAGTAACGCCATCCATAATGTAGTTAATCCAAATTGTGCACCTGCCTGCGAATATGTAGCTATGCCTGAAGGATCATCATCGCTGGCGCCTGTTACAAGTCCCGGCCCCAAACCCTTCAGCGCTTTTTTAATTTTTACTGAAAACTTTTTTGGTTTCCTCATTGCTTTTTTTGATGATTATTTTGGTTCAATTTTAAAATAAATACTAATAAATTATAAGCGCTAAGAAAGTGATTTTTTAGATTTATAAATATAAACCTTCAATGGATATAGCAAAAGCGCTATTTTAATTATTCAACATTAACAACTGATAATTTTACATCCGATCATTTTTGAATTATTTTGCACGCATGAGATTTTTGTTTTCTTTTTTAATTGTTTTTACTTTTTCAGTTGCAAATGCGCAACCATCTTTTATAGATTATCAAAAAAATTTTCCACGTGTTGCAGATGCATTAAGCCGCAAAACAGATACACTAAAAAAGCAATTTGCTGCTGCAGGTTTACAATGGCCTGCACACCAGGTTTATATCCGTTCTTTTAAGTATGACAGCCAGTTAGAAGTTTGGATTCGTAACAATAATGATGAACCTTTTAAATTGTTTAAAACATATAATGTTTGTGCATTGGCCGGAACGATGGGGCCAAAACGTTTCGCAGGTGATTACCAGGTTCCTGAAGGTTTTTATTATATCAATACTTTTAAGCCAAACAGTTTATATCATATGTCGCTTGGTTTAAATTACCCTAATGCCTCAGATAAAATTTTAAGTACCGGAACTGATCCCGGCGGCGATATTTATATTCATGGAAGTTGTGTAACAGTTGGCTGTATTCCAATCCAGGATTATCAAATTGAAGAAGTATACATACTTGCCATGAGTGCGAAAAGTAATGGGCAAGATTTTATTCCGGTTCATATTTTTCCCATACGTTTCAACAACCCAAAAAGCGTAGCCTATTTTGATAAAGCAACTAAAGATGAACCGGAAGTACAACAATTTGAAACAAAATTGAAAGAGGTATATGATTATTTTGAGAAAGAGAAAAAACTTCCTATAATTTCAATCGATCCTAAAGGTGAGTATGAGGTAATGAATTGATGTCTTAAAAAAATTAAGACTTCGGAATCATTTCTTTATACAACGCAACAATTTCGTGTACTTGTTTTGTAAGTGAATAATTCTTCTCAACAAAATTTCTCGCGTTTAAACTTTCTGTTTTGAATTTCTGCTGATCAGAAGCATATGATGCAATTACTGTTGCGATAGATGCAGCATCAAAATCATCATACTTATAACCAAAGCCATCGAAAGGCAATTGTTTGATGCCTCCCACATTACTTACAACAGGAACGCAACCTGTGCTCATGGCTTCCATAATCGCTAATGGTAATCCTTCAAAATCGCTTGTAAGTAAAAATATATCAATGCGTTTAAATGCTTCAACAGTACTTGCCAACATACCAGGCAATTCTATTTTGCCTTCCATGTTTAATGATTTAATTTTTGCACGAAGCATGTCATCATCTGGTCCGTCGCCTACCATTAAAAATTTTATGTTGGGATTAAGCTTATAAATTTCTGCAGCCACTTCAGCCCAATGATCAACACGTTTTTGCGGTCGAAATCTTGCCACTAATCCAACTGTAAAATTATTATTGATATTCTCGTAATCGCGATGCGCATTAGTGAACTTGTCTGTATTAATTCCATTAAGAATTGTTGCTGATTTTTTTGTTTTGAAGAACCATCCTTTATGCGATTTATTTACTACTTCGCCTACTTCTTGTGATACATAGATCAGGCTATCAAACATGCCGTATGTTACACCACTTAAATAGTAATTATATTTTGTATAGAAGTTTACAAGATTATGCTCACTATAAACAAATTTTGTTTTGCGGTTAAAGAGTTTTGCAGGAATCGTCATCCAGCCTGCAACAGGTAAATGCATATGCACAACATCGTATTTATCGCGAATTATATGTCGCAGAAATTTTGCATAAGCAATTAAAAACTTCCAAGTTGTTATACGATAAAAATGAATCTCATTTACATTAGGTTTTACTTCAGGAACAAGACCTAATTTTTTATGATCGAGAATATAAAGATCTGAATCTACGTGTTCTTTGAAATATGGATGTGCGAAACATTCACGTAATAAAACTTCTGCGCCGCCATAACTAAATACACGAATTACATGCGCTACTTTTATTTTCTTTTCCATGTTTTACAATTCGCGGATTCGTGAATTTTTTGATTACGGATTCATCAATAATAACTTCCTGTAATTGCCAAAATCTGTTGCCTGGTTTCTTCCGGCATTGCACTTTTTTTTGTTGCTGATTGCCGCTCGTTGCGATTATCAACAATCATGTTTTCAAGATATGCATCTACTTTTTTTGATGGTGGCAATTGCATAAACTCCATCATTTTATAAATAAATGTTTTCGGATCTTTTACAAAATCTTCATAGCGGCATTCATATACATTCAAACCTAATTTTTCAATTTCCTGTTGTGTTGTTTCCATTAATTTTTTATACTGTAACGCAGTTATTAAGGCAGGCTGATCTTTTATAGTTTCAGCATAAGTAATTTCTTCGGGTGTATATGCGCCGCGCCACCATAATTTATCAATACCCATGCGTTGCCAGAAGCCAACTTCCAACCAGGAACGTACTGTTGCAACAGGTTCGCGAACAACATTTACAATAAGTGCATCAGGAAAAATACTGGTTAAATATTCCAATCTTGCAGGCCCTGTAAATTTCATGATGAGCCTTTTTTTCCCCTGGTATTTCACCTGTTTATTTAAAAATGAGCGGATGCGTTTTGCTTCATCTGACGTTGCTCTTTCATTCATTAAAAAACCGCGTGAAAAATCTATGTGTTTGCCGGTTATATGTTCCCAAAAATTATAACGCTCAATCGGGTTGAATAAAACCAGGTCAATTTTTGATTGATTTTTTTGCCTTGTATTTTTACTTACACCAACATATTTATAAAATTTTTTAAAGCGCCATAATTTGTTATCAAACAAACGTCGTAATAAATTAATGAGTGGTGTAAAAACAATTATTTCCTGCCAGTTGGAATGCCACGCAAGATCTTCATGCTGAAAAATAATTTCAGACATAATTGTTGTACCGGAACGGCCGCTGCCAATTATAATAATAGGTTTATCAAGAAATTTTTCGTTAGCAGGTTTCAGCATTAAAAGGAATTTTAAAAGAAATATTATGCATTTACAATTTCAAGTATCTCTTTTTTTGTAACATCTGATATCTCAGATTTTTCTGAAACTGCTTTACGTTCATTTCTGTTGGCAATAGATATTTTATCCATGAATTTATCAACCAGTTTCGATGGCTGTAAATGCAGGAACTGCATCATATCTTTAATAAATTCTGTTGGGTTTTTTACAAAATCTTCATAAGACGCATTGTACACATCAGGATGCATTTTATCAATTTCCTGTTGCGTTGTTTCCATTAATTTTTTATACTGAAAAGCTGCAAATAAAAATTTGTTTGAAGAAAGTTCTTTTGCTTTTTTTAATTCATCTTCAGAATAAGCGCCTTGCCACCAAAGTTGATTTGTAATTTGTTCATTCCAGTAAATTTCCATCCATGAACGAATTACAGAAATGGGTTCTCTTGTAATATTTATAAATTGTGCGTCAGGAAAAATACTCATTAGATATTCCATACGCGCCGGACCTGTAATTTTTATCGCAAGTCTTTTGCGTTTTTGGAATTTAATTACTTTGGCAAAGAAGGTTCTTATGTGTTCACGTTCTTCAGGCGTAGCTTTTTCATTCAATAAAAAACTGCGTGAAAAATCGATTCGTTCGCCTGTAACTGCTTCCCAAAAATCATAACGTTCAATTGGGCGGAACAACATATAATTTGAGAATGAACGATTGTTTTGTGTATTCATCCCGATAATGCGCCACATCTTATTATCAAATAAACGGCGCATATAATTTATGCCTGCAAATTTTGGAAAAAGTTCCTGGTAGTTTGAATGCCACGCTAAATCTTCGTGCTGAAAAATTATTTCTGAAATAAGCGTAGTACCTGAACGCCCTGAACCAAAAAGTATAATTGGTTTTTCTAAAAGCTGTTCGTTCTTTGAAAGAAAATCATTCATTATTTAGCTGATTGAAGATGATTTAAAAGATCAGGATCATTCTTTTCTAAATCTGACTTTATATCTGATACGAGTTTCTCAGAGAAAAGTGTAGCACCTGTTGTATTTAGATGAAGATTATCGTAGAAGTATTGTTTCTTGTAAAATGTGGTATCAAAAGCATAATCCCAAAACGGTTCATTGTATTTAGTCAAAATACTTCTAATTGTATCCAGAGAAATTGAGGTATTAAAATGCTTTACCAAAATGGGTGATTGAATTACATACAGCCGTATATTATTTGCCTTTGCTGATTTCACAAAATCTTCAAATTCCTGTTTTGCCAGGGGATCTGTTTTATCATTGTCATCTGTAAAAGCCGGAATTTTGCCTTGTATTTTATTTCCATGCAAAGGCACATAACCATTCAGGTTTTTGGTGTGCTTCATTTTTCTTTTTCCAATTGCTAATGAAAGCGCTAACGAATTATACGCGTAAATCTTAGAAACTTCGGCTTTTCTTAATTCATCAGGAAAAAGTTGCCTGGCAATATTTTGGAATGAAGTGTCGCGACGCACATAAGGCAATATCATTGATGCGAGCACGGCCTTACTATTTTCTGCGGAACGCCATGTAAGTTCTTTTGCAGAAACATCGAGCACAATAACTTTTGGAGTATGCTTTTTAAGCATCTCTTTAAGCATGGAGGAATGATAAAGAATATTTGAATTCTCTCTGCCGCTGTTAAAACAAGAAAGGCCAAGCGAATCTGTAAATATTTCAGGGTCGTAACCATGAACTGCTCTTGAACTTCCGTAAATAAAAACATCTTCTGTAGGGTCTGTAATACTGTGCGCGAAAGTTTTTATATCGCCTTGTGGCGCATTCTTATAAGCATTTTCTAAAAGTGTGCCGATGATGCGGTCAAAAACAAATAATAAAATGAGCAGTATAAAAAGTTTCTTAAATAAACGGCCGACTTGCTTTACTTCTTCTTTCGTCATTAATTTTTCAAATTAGTTCATCAAAATTGGAAATAGATAAACTGGCTGCCATTGAAGATGCCAATCATCAGTATTATCATCAATATTAAAACGTACCCGGTGTAGCGAACGACTATATTTTTATTACCTATTAATTTAACCTGCGGCAAATATTCCTGGAATAATTCTACAGAAACAAGCAATACTGCTACCAGTATATAGTAATAAAAATTAATTGGCGGGCTGCCTTTAAAAAGCGCACCATGCTTTAGTGTAAAAATAGATTTGCAAATATGTAACCCATCTTTTACTGAGTTGGCTCTAAAGAACAAACAGGAAATACCTGTTATGCTAAATGCAAGTATGGTTCCCAGTATTTTCATCCATAATTTAGAAATATACTTTTGAGGCTTTACCTTGTCTCTATAAATTCTTTCTACAACTATACTTAAGCCTGAAAAGCCGCCCCAGATTATATACGTCCAGTTAGCGCCGTGCCAAAAGCCGCTTAAAAGAAAAATTACTACGACATATCCTAATAGTTTTGTTCTGTTGCGCCTGGCTGTTTTTGCCAATGGTTGATAGACGTAATCTCTAAACCATGTATATAATGACAGATGCCAGCGGTTCCATATTCCCTGGATACTTCCTCCAAGCATGGGTCGCCTGAAATTTTCCATTAAATTAAAACCCATCACTTTTGCTGTGCCGATGGCAATATCAGAATAACCGGAAAAATCGCAATATATCTGGAACCAGAAAAAGAAAGTTGCAACAAATAGGGTTTTGCCGCTGTGATGGTAAGGATTATTATACACAGCATTTACATATATGCTTAACCTGTCTGCAATAACCAGTTTTTTAAAAAATCCCCACAACACTATTTTTAATCCTGCGACAACACGGGTGTATTCAAATTTTTTCGGTTCATAAAATTGATGAATTACATTTTGTGGCCGCTCGATTGGCCCAGCGACCAACTGTGGATAAAACATAACATACAAGGCATAAATTCCAAACTTTCTTTCAGCTTTTTGATTGCCGCGATATACTTCAATTGTATAACTCATTGCCTGGAAAGTGTGGAACGATAATCCAATTGGCAGAATAAAACTTAAATCGGAAACGGGATTGGTAAAATCGAAGATTTTAAGTACAAAACTGATATTATCATTAAAAAAATTAAAGTATTTGAAAAAACCAAGAATACCGATATTAGCAACAACACTCATGCGCAGAAACCATTTTCGCTTGGCACCGGCAGATCGTTCTATGAGTATCCCTGCGAAATAATCTATAACAATGGTAAAAGCCAGTACCAAAATATAGATTGGAATAAAATCCATATAAAAATAACAACTGCTTAAAAGCAGTAGCAGCCACCTGTACTTGTGTGGAAGAACAAAAAACAGCGAAGTGACAATAAGAAAGAAGCCTACAAACTCTAATGAATTAAATAACATGTGTTAGGCAGTTGTTTAGGCCGGCAATGTTAGGAATAATTCTACAATTTTTTTAAAGAAAGGGTTTATAATATGTAAAACTCTGACATTTTTTTTCGTTTAACCGTAAATTCTTTTCGTACACCTAATAAAATAGCTGATTGCCAAATTTTGTTAAAGAAATTAATTGAATTATATATCTTTGGCTCGTACCCACAAATAGAAATCTAACTATGGAATTAAACTTAAATAATCAAACCACAACAACTGAGAAGGTACTGCATGTTCATGTTTCTGTAAACGAACCGTCTAAATTTGAGCTACTTGAACAATCTGTTGCCAATAAAAAAATGCACTTTTTTCTCAAGCGCAGCTTTGATATAGCTGTAACTTCTATTCTTATAATATTATTTTCTCCAATACTTATAACCGTAGCTATAATAATAAAATTAACCTCAAGAGGCCCAATTTTATATAGTAATGAACGGGTTGGGCTTGGAAATGAAAATTTCAAGTGTCATAAATTCCGGTCAATGGTTAATGATCATTCTAAAAAACATGATGATCATAAACGCGCTGTTGAGCATGCTGAAAAAGGTATTCTGCATAAAGAGAAAAATGACAGCCGTGTAACATGGATAGGAAAATTGATAAGAAAAACAAGCATTGATGAACTTCCTCAACTTTTTAACGTATTATCTGGTGACATGAGTATTGTTGGGCCAAGACCGCTTGTGCCATTCATGCTCAAACCTTTTCCTGAATTTAAAGAAATACGTGGGTTGGTTCGGCCGGGAATTACAGGCTTGTGGCAAATAAGAGACAGAGAACACAACACAAGCGCTGAGTTTATGATAGAACATGATACTGAATATATACAGGATTATAGTTTCTTTCTTGATATGAAAATCCTTTTTGAAACACCGTTAGTAGTTATATCTGGAAAAGGCGCATACTAAATTATTCTGCGACTGCCCCTATGGAATGGAATAATTAAAAGACAAAACAGATGATTAAAGCAGACTTTATTATCGTCGGCGCTGGGCTGACAGGCAGTACTATTGCAAGAATTTTAACCGATCATGACCAAAACGTAGTTATCCTCGATCGGAAAAACCACCCCGCCGGTAATGTTTATGATTACAGGCATGAGTCCGGAGCCATGATCCATAAATATGGCCCGCATTATTTTCGCTGCGGTTCTGAAAAAATTTGGAATTTCCTTAACCGGTTTACAGAATTTTATAATTGGTCAGCGTCTTTAAAATCGAAAGTTGGCAATGAATATTTAAGCTGGCCGGTTAATGTAGATTATATAAATAAAATTGTTGGCGAAGATTGGGGACTTTTTAAAGGTGAGCCATCAAATTTTGAAGAAGTTTGTTTAAGCAGAATGCCCGGGCAGATTTATGAAATGTTTATAAAAGGATATACAGAAAAGCAATGGGGCGTAAAAGCAACCGAACTTGATAAAGAACTTGCTGTAAGAATTACCATAAATAAATCTAATGTAAACAGCCTTACGCCAAATCATAAATGGAATGCTTTACCAAGAAATGGTTATACTGAAATGGTAAGGAATATGATTGAAGATATTCCGCTTGAACTTGAATTTGATTATCTTCAAAATAAAGAAAAGGTTGTTGCGAATAAGATGGTCATTTTCACCGGGCCTATTGATGAATTCTTTGGATATAAATATGGTAAATTAAAATATCGCGGGCAAAACCGGCGTATTGAGCATCTTCAAAATGTTGATCAACACCAGCCATCAGTACAGGTTAATTATCCAAATGCTGAAGATCCGCGAATAAGAACTATTGAATGGAAGCATTTAATGCATCCTGATGAGAAGAACATGGTTGACGGAACATTGCTCACACACGAAACACCTTTTACACCGGAAAATTCAAATCAATTTGAATATCCTTTTCCTGATAAAATAAATAAAACTTTATACGAGCAATACAAAGCTGATGCTGAAAAATTAGATAATGTACTTATCTGCGGAAGACTGGGAGAATATCGTTATTATGATATGGACCAGGCAATTGGCAGAGCGATGAAACTTACATCGGAAATAATGGAAAAGTTTGAAATACCATCCGAACAACTGGCTTAAGTAATTATTTATCGCAGCTATATTGAATACCTGAAAGATAAACCTTTTTTTTAATTCCTTGTCTTACATTATTTAGAAAACAAAGTATATTAATTACGCGAAAATTTTCTTCAAAAACACCGTGACCTCCCTGCGGATCTACGTGCGCTATAGCAGTTTCGCCTAAAGCTTTTAAGCGATTATAAAGAGGAGAAGTTCCATACACCAAACTTGCATTTGTACATGGCGTAAATGGCCTTGAAAAAAATGGCACAGCCTTATCTTTCTCGCCCTGGAAAAATATGGTTGGCAATGCAGTTTCGCTTGTAATCAATTCGGGGTTTACAAAAGCTCCCCACATACTTATAACACCTTTAAAAGAAAAAGCCGCATCCGCGTCATTTTCACCTTTATCTAACGGGCCAAGTTTTTGAACAAGATCTTCAGGGAAAAATGCATTAACATCTTTATCTTTTAAATAAGCAGTTGTAAGAGCGGTTATAGCGCCGGCGCTTTGCCCGCCAACAAAAATCCAGTTTGTATCAATATTATATTCATCTGCATGTTTTGCCAAATAACGTAATGCCGCATGTGTATCCTGAACAGAGCGGTACATTGCTTGCTTCAGTTTAATTGTATCATTACAAGTTGTGGTAGCTTTTGATACAAAACCCCAGCCTAACCTGTAATCAATTGAAATAGCAACATAGCCATTATTTGCAAGTTTTGAACAGGTTGATTCAAGACCTTTTTTATTGCCACCAATAAAGCTTCCGCCATGAACTAAAAGAATTGCCGGAAATTTTTTTCCTTGTGCATTAGGTGGTTTATATATATCTAACCCAAGCTGTTGATTAGTTCCTTTATAATCTGCAATACTATTGCTATAAACAACATTTTTTACAGCCGTACCCTTGAAAGCATTGCTTGTATCATAACCAAATTTGTGTACAATATTCCCATTGGTGCCGTTGCCGCTTGGTTTTCTAACTGTTTTTGTTGGACGTACAAGCCGGCTGCACGATAAAAGTGCTATTGCAATTACCATCAGCAAACCAACATTGAAAAAAATCTTTGTCATAATTTATTATTGCTCCAACAGGAATTAACCATTCAATTTTATTTCAAACATTGCAGGCCACATTTTGCCTGTTATATAAAAAACTTTTTTTGTAGAGTCATAAGCAATGCCATTCAATACATTTCCATTTGAACCCGGATAATTTTGTGCATTGTAATTCATTCCGCTTTTTTGTAATAACCCCGACAGATTGATCTTGCCAAGTACATTGCCAGTTTTCGGATCTATTTTCAATACCAGATCTGTTTGGTAAACGTTCGCATAAATCACGCCATTCACATATTCAAGCTCATTTACCAAAGCCACAGGACCGTAATTATCAGAAACACTTATTTGATTTAAAATTTTGAAGTTTTCCGGATCAACAAAATAAATATTACTGCTGCCGGTACTTATCAATAAATCCTTTCCATTGTTCGTCATTCCCCAACCTTCAAGCGGCCATGACAACTCATTTATTTTGTTTAAGGTTGCAGCATCATACACAAATACTTTATGTTCATTCCAGGTAAGCTGGTAAATTTTATTGTTAAGTATGGTAATGCCTTCACCAAAAAATTCTTTTGTAAGCGGAACCGACTTTTCGATCTTTCCATCAAGCGTTTTTTGTACAAGTTTGCTTGAGCCATAATTGCCCCCGCTTTCATACAACGTATTATTTACCCATTCAAGCCCTTCGGTGTAAGATGAAGTATCGTGCGGATAAACTTTTACGATTGAATAATTAATAAAAGGTGGTGGTGGATTTTCATTATCTGTAACATCGCCGCCCACAGGTTGTTTGGTATTACAGGCTGAAAAAATAAACAACAGGCAAAAACAAAAACGGAACAGTCTCATCTGAAAAAAACAATTGTTTATAAATAGGTGAAGGCAAATGTATATTCATAAAAATTAATAATTTATAATAAATGTGCTCCACTTTTAAACTGGCATTATTTTTAACTGTTTAAGTAAAATCTTATAAATACTTTGCACGTGATGAAAAAAATATTAATTCTTTTGATAGCAATTCCGTTTGTTTCATGCGAACCTTTGCAACAAGCATCAGGTTCATTTCCCACTTCAACAAGTGGTACACAGCAATCGAAAATTGCTGATGCATTAAAGCAAGCATTAACTATCGGCACACAAAACAGTGCTAATAAATTAAGTTCAGTAGATGGTTTTTTTGCGGATGCTGCTGTGAAAATTTTAATGCCGCCCGAAGCGCAAAATGTTGAAAAAACATTACGCCAGTTTGGTTTGGGAAGTTTGGTAGATAAAACAATTCTTTCACTAAACCGCGCTGCGGAAGATGCTGCAAAATCTGCAACACCAATTTTTGTTAATGCCATTAAACAAATGACAATTTCTGATGCATTAGGAATTTTGCAGGGCGGCGATTTTGCCGCTACAAATTATTTTAAAGATAAAACTACGGCCGCTCTCACAGCTGCTTTTAGTCCTGTAATTACAAACTCTTTAAGTAAAGTTGATGCAACAAAATACTGGAGTGATATGTTTTCTGCTTATAATAAATTTTCAGCTAAAAAAGTTCCAACAGATTTGAATGCTTTTGTAACACAAAAAGCAATTGATGGCATTTTTTATAAAGTTGGATTAGAAGAACAAAAGATAAGAAAAGATCCCGCAGCACGTGTTACCGATTTGTTGAAACAGGTGTTTGGCGGAAACCAGGCAAAGAATAAAATGAAGGGATTGTAATTTTAAAACAGGTTGCTTTCTGATAACAATATTTTAGTATGAAGTATAGCTGTTATACTTAAAGCATCTTTAATTTTTCCTTTCATTACCATATTAAAAACTTCCTCAAATGGAAGTTTTTTTATTACTAATTGTTCTGTCTCTTCAGGCATGGCGTTGTGTTGAGTTAAACCCGTTGCAATAAAAATGATTGCCAATTCATCAGTAACAGAATTACTCAAATACATTTCTGTTATTTTTTTCCAGCGCGCTGCTTTTAAACCTGTTTCTTCCAATAATTCACGTTGCGCAGCAGCAAG
>JBDUBY010000185.1:0-5052 GCA_040003735.1 Parafilimonas sp. | reverse complement strand
GGTTCATCGCATCGGCAACAGGCATTGTTTTATGTACCTGTTGTTTATTAGTCGTGTTTTTTCTTACAAGGTCAATACATTTATTAGAAAAAATTTGGTAGAGATAGGTTTTAATAGAAGATCGCCCGTCAAAACGGTTGTCAACTATATTGTGGATGGCTGATAAAAGTGCATCGCTGTAAGCACTAAAGCTATCATCGTAATTAAGATTATACTTTCTGCAACCTTCATCAATAAAATAACAATATTGCTGATAAAAAACTTTTTCATGGCGGCTGCGCTCTGCATAACCAGCTTTTAATCCGTGCAATATATCAGTGTCTTTTTCCAACAAACAGTTGCTTTAAATTCAATGTAAAATAATATAATTTATGCGGCTAAATTAATCTTAAATGTTATTTGTTAAATTTCCTTGACTTGCTAAAATATTGCAGTGACAAAGACAGTGATACTAGAAGTAATAGCTGATAATTATTTGAATGATCACATGTAATATTTCTGATCGAGATAATATAGGCCGTCAGATTTTTTCCAGTACCAGAACTTCTTTTTAAAAATGTAATAACTTCCTTTCAACGAACTTGAACTAAGCTCTTGCGGAACATATAAAACACGTGGCGGTATTGCATGATAACGTGCCTGCATGTTTGCACGCTGTTGTGGCGTAAATCCTTTTGATAATTGTAAACTGTTGTATTCAATTCCGGCATCCTGCGGCAAACTTTGTTGTGGCGTTAATAAACGGCCGTATGCATCTGCAACAATACTTACAGAGTTTGCAGAAACCATTTTTGTTGAATCAACAGGCGGCATACTTTCATAAGATGAATCTGTTGGCACCTCTGTATTTTCTTTCCCGTTGTTTAAAGCATAGTTAGGTTTTGAAGGAACTGTTTTTCTTGAGCAGCTTATAAAAAAAAGAATGCAACAAGAAATAATAAAAAAATTTTTCATCTTCAATTTATATAAAATGTTATGCCATCAATCCCAAATAAAACCGTCACTCATTTTTGTGTATAGATTGATGGTATATTTAAAGTATAAATATATACAAATTGAAATCTATTCTTGTTATTGATGATGATCCGCGTAACATTATTGCTTTATCTGCAGTGTTGAAAGCACGGGGCTATACAGTTTTTTCTGCAAATAATATTAGTGATGCATTTGCCATATTAGAAATAAATAAACAAATTGGCATTATTCTTTTAGATATGATGATGCCGGGAATGGATGGTTACGAAGCCATTTCACAATTAAAATCTGGCGGGCATTATAAAAATATACCGGTTATTGCAGTAACTGCGCAGGTAATGCCCGGAGACAGAGAGAAGTGTATAGATGCCGGCGCTGATGATTATATTGGAAAACCGGTTGATGTAGAATTACTTTTAAAGATATTAAACGAACAACTTAAATAATATTTGTGGAAGCAACAATGATTAAAGATGAAGAAATTGAATTACTTATAAATGAACTTGCACAACAATATGGATATGACTTCTCTAATTATGCGAGAGCTTCTTTACGCAGGCGTATAGACCGTTTAATGATTTTAGAACGAACACCAAGTTTTGCTGAATTTTTTTATCGTGTAAAAAATGACGGTGATTATCTTACACATATTGTTGAAAATCTCACAGTAAATGTTACTGAGATGTTTCGTGATCCTTATGTGTTTAAAATTATTCGCGAACAAATTTTACCGGTACTTGCAACACATCCATTTATTCGTATTTGGCATGCAGGCTGTGCATCAGGTGAAGAAGTATATTCTATGGCCTTAATGCTTGATGAAGCAAACTTGCTGCATAAATCTTTATTGTATGCTACTGATCTTAATCCTTCCGTGATTGAAAATATTCAAAAAGGAATTTTTCCAATAAACAGGATGCAGCAATACTCAGAAAATTATATTTCTTCAGGCGGCAAAAAAGATTTTTCATCTTTTTACACAGCGCAATATGGATGGGCAACATTTAACCACCGGTTAAAAGAAAAGATGATTGCTGCTATGCACAATCTTGTTTCAGACAGATCGTTCAACGAATTTCAATTAATATTTTGCCGCAACGTGCTTATTTATTTCGACAAAGTTTTGCAGGATAAAGTATTTAAGTTGTTTGATGATAGTCTTGAAAAATTAGGGTTTTTAGTTTTGGGTTCTAAAGAAAATTTGCGTTTTTCACCAATAGCAACAAAGTTTACCCAGGTAGATAAAGAAAAAATATGGCGGAAGGTACAGTAGCAAAATATAACATGCTTGTAATAGGCGGCTCTGCCGGAAGCCTTGATGCTATTTTAAAGATTGTTTCTGCTTTGCCTGTTACAAATTATTTATCTGTAATAATTGTTATTCATCGTAAAAATGATGGTGAATCTATACTTACCAATCTGCTTTCCGATAGAACAACTCTTACTGTAAAAGAAGTGGAAGATAAAGAAATGATTAATGGAGGATGTATTTACGTGGCACCTGCAGATTATCATTTATTGATCGAAAGCAAAAAAATGTTTTCATTAGATTCATCTGAAAAAGTTAATTACAGCCGCCCGAGCATTGATGTAACTTTTGAATCTGTTGCAGAAATTTTTGGTAAATCAGCAATTGGTGTTTTATTATCCGGAGCCAATGCTGATGGCGCAAAAGGTCTCAATAAAATAAAGCAAGCAGGCGGATTTACTATTGTGCAAAATCCAGAATCTGCTGACGTTGCTTATATGCCGCAACAAGCGCTTGAACAAATGAAACCTGACAAAATTTTAAGCGGTGATGAAATGGCTGTTTTTATAAAATACTTATTTCAATAATTAGGTAAATTTAAAATCTTCTGTTTTAGGTAATACATCAAGTGAGTTAATAATAATTGAAGGAGGAATAACAACTTTGCGAAGCTTTGTATTCATCCACGCAGCATCAATTGTTAACTGCGCAGCCAGTTCATTATCATTTTTAAAGATTTCATGATACATAGTGAATTTCCTGAAATCAGCGGATACAGATTTTAATCTTAATGCTATACTTACTTTATCTCCAAATATTATTTCTCTCTTAAATAAACATTCTTCCCTAAACAGTATCGGGCCAATTTCGTGTTGCTTCATTACTTTATCTGTAATGCCATTATCAAACAAAAAACATATTCTGCAATAAGCACCAAAATCATAATATACTGAATGACGTAAATGATAATTTGGATCAAGGTCACTCCATCTTATCTCAACTTGTTTTATATATTCCATTCAACAAAAATAGAAGCTTATTTTTTTTGTTTCAGGTAAGTTGTAAGACGAACCTGTATAGAACTTTCTTTGTTTGCAGAAACGCCATACGTTGCATCAAGATATAAAAAATTGAAAGGTGAAAGGATGATGCCACCGCCAACTGCAGTATGCCATGTATTTGAATTTTCTCCGGGCATCCAAACACGGCCATTATCAAAAAATGCAAGTAAACCGGCTTTTCCATTAAAAATATGTGTATGTACAGGGCTTATAAAACGAAGATCGTTTGTGTTATAAAATGAAGTCTTTCCCCAAAACCTGTCGCGCACAACGCCTCTTAATGTTGGGCCGCCGATTGAAGCATATTGGTAAAATTCAGGATCACCCGTAATTGTTTCAGCGCCTGTACGAATGTTCATAGAAAATTTAGAAATCAACGGAATATAAAAATGCGCTGTTGCAGCGTAATCAAAATAATGACTTGAACTATTTTTAATATTACTCGCTCCTGATGCAATGGCATTAAAATAAATTCCTTTTGTTGGCACAACTATATCGTTTAAATATTGGAAACTATAACTAACACCTGCCCCTGCAAAAGTTTTCCAATCGTAATCTGAATTAGCCGGCATAAATTCTTTACTTGTAAAACCACTTGAATCATTAATTACTTTCAATCCTTGCAAAATTCCAAACACATTAATTGTATTGTTGCCAAAATTTTTAACAAGACCAGGCTGTACAATCCATTGTCTTGTGCGCATTGTATAATATTTTTTATCATGCGCATCAGCAAATAGTGATTCATTTCCAAATCCAAAAAAATACTTCCATCTTATGTTATCGTAGTTTGCTAAAATTGAAAGATCAGCATGCGCTACAAGATTTGGAAAAAGTGCTTTGTAAGTAACGCTGTACGATTTTTCCATTAATGAATAATGGTAATCAATAAACTGGTCTGATGCGAAAGGTTTTTTCCCCCAAGCATAGTTTTTCATCCTGTAACCAAGGCTTGCATATAAACGATCTTCATTACTATAAAACAGCGTTGGAAAAAAACCATTCTTATCATATTTATACCAACTATAATCGTAAGAACGAAACATTGTATCATGAATGATTCTGATGTTGTTTGATGCGTTGGTTTGAACGGCCTCTTTTGAATATACAATTGCTTTACTGTTTTTGTTTAAAGCAATATCAACAATAGAATCTTGCTTTGAACCTGTAATAATTTTTAGTTTGATGTTGTTGCCCGCATTTTGATCAATAACATATTTATTGTTTCCTTTTAAACCAAACAATCGTATTTCTTTTGTTTCTGAAGATTTGAAAGTTCTCGAATAAAAAGCGTTGTCATACTTTTTTCCATCGTCATTTAATTTGTAAACATCAACAACAGTTTCATCGTGGTTTCCTTTAACATCAAACTCATCATCTTTATTTGAACCGGGAATTTCAACTTCTGTTGAAATAAAATTGTAATAATCATTTGCCCATTCTAAAAGATGTGTTCTTCTTGCTTTTAATTTTTCAATAATATCATTACCAATTTCAGGATAAACTTCTTTTGGTAAATTATGAACTGCAGTTTCAATTACTTTATCTGTTAAAGATTGCTGCAGATCTTTTGCAATAGATTGCCATTCGTCTAAACTTGTTTCATTTAACAAACGGCGATCTATATTTCTTTCTTCGTAATTAAAAGTTTTTATATCCTTAAGATTGTTATCGAACGATTGCATATATTTTAAACCAGCTGCGCCTAAAGCAAAATTCAAAAGCAATCCATCATGTTTAAAATAAGCCTGGTCTCTATCCTGCGGA
>JBDUBY010000147.1:0-5088 GCA_040003735.1 Parafilimonas sp. | reverse complement strand
TGCACATGCGTGAAATGTACAGGCTTAAGCAAATTGAAAAAATGGTGCAGCAGCCTTTTCATCGTTTGGAAGTGCCTTCGGGAAAAGATGTTTGCCGCAAGCAATTTTTCTTTTTTATGGATAAGTTGTTACAGGCAGATATTAGTCATGGCGATTATGAAAGTTATATGCCGATGCTTGCAGAAAAATTTGCCGATATAACTAAAGAGGAAGTTTTAAAAAGAGTTGCTGCATTAGAATTTGACCGCTTTTTAAAGTATTATGAAAATGCAGAAGATTTAAATGTGCGTGAAAGAGAAAGTTCCCGCGAAAGAAAACCATTAAGAAGCGGCGATAGAAGTTTTGATTCAAGAGAAAAGGGAAGAGGCCACGAACAGGAATATAACAGCAGCGGCAACTTTACAAGATTGTTTGTAAATCTGGGAAGCAAAGATGGTTTTTATAAAGCAAGCTTCTTACAATTTATTCTTGATATGAGCGATCTGCGTAAAGAGGTTCTTGGCAAAATTGATATGAAGGAAATGAATAGCTGGATTGAAGTTGACAGCAAATCAGCCAAACAAATGATACGTTCTCTCGATGGCAAAAATTATAAAGGCAGAAGAATAAGAATGAATGATGCGAATAGCAGATAAAGGTCCGCAAGTCCGGAAGACTGAAAGTCAGCAAGAAATTGCTTTTGGGCTTCCGGACCTTCAGTCTTTCCGTCTTGATTAATTTCCTGCAAGAAAAACAGCGTTGGCAAAAAGCATTTTTCCATTTTGCCAAAACAAACGGAACAATGCATCATCATTAAAAATAATGATATCACCCCTACCATAATGTTTCTCACCAATTAAAACACCTTGCTTTAATTGCGGTTTTAATTTGCTGCCTACAAAACCTGCTGTATATGCATTTGCAGGCAGGATGCCAACATTCCACCCGTTTTTAATGCTTGCATAAACACGTGCATCCTGTTTTAAAGTGTAATAATAATTAGGATAGCCGTAAGCAATAGGATGTGTATTATCTAACTGCATTTTAAATATGGCGCCGGGTATAAAAGATGTGAGATCATCACGCTCAGCGTTACCAAAATCTTTTTGTATAATGCTGTCTGATGTTTGCGAAGTATCCTTAATTAATTTTATTCCGCTCCAGTCAAAAGATGCAAGCCTGGATGCGCCTCTTTCTGTTGCAATAATTTTTCCGCCCGACTGAACAAAGTTTTCAAGTTTTGAAGCAACATCTTTATCATCAAGAACATTATAGTTTCCATCCGGCATAATTATTACATCATAGTTTTCAAGATTTATATCTGCAAGATGTTCTGTTATTAATTGCGAGATCGGATAATTCAATTCATTATCAAAAAAACTCCATACTTCTCCTGCTGCAGTGTGCGAAACATTATCGCCTGTAAGCAATGCCACTTTTGGCGCTTTAATTAAATGCACATCCGATGAACCAAAATCTGCACCTGCATCCATAAAACCGGTTTGTACAGCATACGGCTGAATGTTGTACATGCTGCAATATTTATTTACAATATTTAACCAGTTGGTTAAATTATTTCCTTTTAAAACAATAAGTGTTCCCCTGTTAAAAGTCGTTCCATTATATGTAAACGGGTTTGCAGCAAAACGTACACGCACATTTTTCGCCAAAAGATTAGCAAGTATTTCAGATGCATTGATTGATGTGTATGGAATAAGCACACCATAATTACTTTGTATTTCTGTAATGTTATTTAAAGATGGATAGGACGCGATAGATAATTTATCTTTTACAGCCCAGGCATTTACACCATAAGTATAAGGAATACTCCATGCAGTGATATCATAGGTTGCAGAATCAACCAGCTTACTTTGTTGCTCGAATAATACTTTTACCATTCTGCCTTTTGGCTGCAAAGTGTTTACGGCAATTTGATAGCCTTCATTTTTAAATGCTTCTGTTTTATTATCATAATAATTATAACCGCTGAAATTTGCAGTGTTGGTTACGCCATAAGCAATCGCATTGTTATCAAGCAATTTTTTTACGGCTTCAATTTTATTTTGGTCTGATGAAGTGAGGACATACGTTGTATTATCTATGCCAACTCCATTTATATTATTATCAAAATATTTTTTGAATTCCGTTACAAGCTGTGTCGCATTATTTGCAGATGTTTCAATGGTTGAAATGCTCGATGTATAATGATGCAAAATTCTATCAGCAAGTATAAGCGTATCGCCGCTGCTTGTTTTAATGCCGAGGCCTGCACCAATACCGCCTTGCTCATACGTCATACCAATAGCGCCACTGTATGTTGGATAAGTGTCACCATACGAAGGATAGAACAGATCGTATATTTGTTTGGTGTAATAGAGCCAGCCATTCGCATCAAAATATTTTGCATTGTTCTTTCCAACCTGCACTTGGAAATCTCTTTGCCATTGCGTTATTACTTCGTGAAAAGGTTGTGCTGCAGGTGCAAAATAATAAGGCGCATCATATCCCTGTTCATGCAAATCAACATGTACCTGTGGTAACCACTCGTTATACAATTTTACTTTCTGCTGGTTTTCTTTTTGTGTTTGCCATGCCCAATCACGATTCAAATCAAAATTATAATGATTGGTTCTGCCATAAGGCCACGGCTCATCATGTTCGCGGCTTTGCGGATCTGCATTAAATTTTTTACTCACAGCATTATTAAACCAGTTTACATAACGGTCGCGGCCATCAGGGTTTTGACAGGGATCAATTACCACCACAACATGTTGCAGCCATTGTTTTGTTTCTGCATTATTAGGGTCAACCAATGCGTATAAAACTTTCATTGCAGCTTCACTGCTTGATGGTTCGTTGCCATGCACATTATAACTTAACCATACAATTGCCGGCATGTTTACATCAGGCGTAATATTATCTTTTTGCATGCTTGCAAGGCGCAGGTTATTCAGCCGTATGGCTTCTAAATTCTGTATGTTTTGTGGTGATGAAATGAAGGCAACAATCATATCTCTGCCTTCATTTGTTTCGCCAAATTTTTGCACCTTAACCATTGATGGAGAAGCTTGTGCAACTGCATTGAAATAATTATCTATTTTATAAGTAACCGTAAAATGATCGCCTAATTCATAACCTAAAAATTGTTGTGGCGAAGGAATGTTTTGTGCTGAAAGTATGAATACAGTTACCAGTAAAACGCATGAGCAGAATATCTTTTTCATCTGTTATTCTTTTTTTTTTATTTGCCGGATGGAATTCGCCATAACTTTCATTGTAAATAATCCGCAAGTTTTATGGCTCATTTCATATAAACAAATATCAGGGTTTGAAATTATGATTAATAAAGAAACTGATGCTAAAAACTTAACGGCACGTTTAATTTGATTCCAAAATTGCGGCCTTCATTAAACACACCTTCTCTGCCCGTAACATTATTTACAGCTAAATATTTAAAGCGGCTTAAACTGCTTTGATAAGCAATGTTGCCAAGGTTTTCGCCGGTTAAACTAAGTGTGCAAATGGTTTTGCCTTTGCTGATAATATCAGCAGAAATGTTTGCGCCAATTAACCAGTAACCGGGCGTTGCTGTTTCTGTATTATAAGCGGTGAAAGGATGATGCTGATTAAAATTATAATCACTTTCAATGCCTGCATATATATTTCGAACGAAATTTCCCTTCTTTAAAAAATCTGCGCCAAGTGTAGTTAATAAACGTGCAGAAGGAACAAAAGGAATATTATCAGAGCCATCAATTGATTGAGAAAATTTTCCGCGTGTATAAGAAAAAACATTTTTAAAATGCAGCCAGTCCAACGGATGCGGATGAACATCTAAACTAAATTCTGCGCCATACAAATTTGCATTTTGCTGTGCGAATTTATACACATCTAACTGGTTGCCTGTTTCAGGATCGGTTAAAACAGAATCACCGCCGGTATTGTTTTGCACCTTTTCATAAAAAATAAAATGGCTGATGTGATTATAAAATAAACTTGCATCAAGCGAAAGATGTTCTGTTGTTAATTCAATACCTGCATCGCCTTGCAAACTCACTTCAGACTGTAAATTATTATTGCCAATTTCGTAGCGATTGGTGCCTTCATGTGCGCCATTGCTTGCTAACTCTGCAAAGTTTGGTGCGCGAAAACCTCTTGCAATATTTGCTTTTAATGCAATTGATTTTGTTGCTTCATAACTTATACCAGCACTGCCTGAAATGTTTGAAAAGTTTTTATTGAATGCAGCAAACTTTTGCGTGTTATCAATATTAAAAGCATCACCAATATCATGTCTTGTATCATACCTAACACCGCCACTTACAGTGAGTTTATGTTTTGAATACTGCGTAAAAATAAAACCACCGATATCAAATAAATGATAAGAAGGAATTAAAACCTCTTCTTCTTTATTCTGGTTGGTTTGATACATTCCTGTTACACCAAATGTTGTTTTAAAATTATTGACGTATGGAAAATGCCAGCGTACCGCATAATCTAATGTTTGTAAATTAAACCACGCAACAGGTGTTGATACATCATCAGGATTACCAAACTCCTGTCGTTGATTATGCTGATAGCCAACTACAACATCGGCGCTGCTGTTTCCAATTTTAAAATGATTATCAGATGTAACTTTAAAATGTCTTATATGCTGAAAAGGAATTTCATTTGAAATAGATTTAAAATCATCATCATTGGCAATTGTTTCTTCTCCGTTTGGTAATGCTTTTGTAAATGCACCGGTTGCACTGTCTCTGTCTCCTTCAACAATACCAAGATGCTGATCAAAATTGCTGACGAGCAAATCACTATGTCCCCAGTTGCCGCCATAGCCAATCAATCCACCCAAATCTTTATTATAAAATTTTGAGTTGAAAACATAACCATCATATTTATTCTTATAATCTTCAGCGCCTTTATAGGTGCCATATGCATTCCAGCTAAACCCGTTTTTTGTTCCGCCTATGTTTCCATAAAAACCACGCAATGCATTATTGCTTTGATATTCGCTTAAAATACTTCCCTTGATTGTTCCTTCCGGCGCAGTTGTTTGTGATTGAATATTTATAACGCCGGCAATCGCATCGCTTCCATACATTAATGATG
>JBDUBY010000248.1:0-5132 GCA_040003735.1 Parafilimonas sp. | reverse complement strand
CTAAGTATCTCTGTTTTTTTTGATTGAAACAACTCCACTTTATCTGCAGGTATGCGCATAGGATAAATTTCACCTTTTGCAAGTACATTATCAATGCCCGGGTTTAATTGGTTGAAAAGAGCGATGTCTATCGTTAGTGCATTGGCAATTACAACTGAATTATATTTTCCGTAAATATTAATTGTTGTACTATTTGCGGCTGTTGTTAAGTAGTCATCTTTTTTTATACCATCAGTAATTGCATAATTTTTTACTTCATTACCTGTAACAGTTGCTACACTACCATCACCTTCAAAAAAATAATGTGTTGCAATAAACTTTTTTACATGATTACGTGTTTCGAGCGGAAGATAATATTGTATATCCCAAAAATCTTTACTGTGAGCTTTTGCAATGGCTTTATTTACAGAACCAGATCCCGCATTATAAGCGGCAATTACAAGAAGCCAATCGCCATAATTAGCATACAATTCTTTCAATATTTGGCATGCTGCATTAGTGCTTTTAATATAATCAACTCTGTCATCAGAATAGTAATTAGTTCTTAAACCATGTTCACGCGCTGCATCAGACATAATTTGCCAGGGCCCAACAGCACCGGCCCAGGAAACAGCCGTACTACTTAAACTGCTTTCAATAACAGAAAGATATTTTAATTGAACAGGTATACCGTAAGAAGTTAAAATCCTGTCATACAAATTAAAATAAGGCTTACCCCAAACCTTCATGTTATTAAAATAGGATGTGTGCTTTTTTATATAGTCATCCGCAAAAAATTTCTCTTCTGCATTCATAAAAAAATTTAAAGAATTATTTTTTACAGGAGATGATAAAAGGCTGGTGAATAGTTTTGAACTATCGGTTGTTGTTAAAAAAGTTGTGTTTGTTGGAATTGAATCAACAATGCTGCTATCTTTTATCTGGAATTTAAAAACCGGTTTATCACTAGAATAAACGTGTGAAAAACACATCAAACCAAATAAGAATAAACCAATTATTTTTTTTTTAAGAGTAAACATTTTCAACACAAACTGCTTCATTAATTATTATTTAGAACAACCTGTTAGTACGGATGAGGGATTGTTTTATTTAATGCTATAATTTTTTCAGACAGTGATAGCAAAGTTAACTCATTTAAGTGAGATGCCATTAGCTGCAAACCATAAGGCATTCCGTTAGAATGTTTAAACAGCGGAATTGATATAGCGGGAATGCCAGTAAGGTTTGCGAAAACAGTATAAATATCTGCAAGAAACATTTCAACTGGATCAGTATTTTTTTCACCGATTTTAAAGGCCGTGGTTGGAGAAACGGGTAAAATAATGGCATCAAATTCTATAAAAATCGATTTTACTTTTTGTAAAAGAATGCTTCTTATTTTTTGAGCCTTGGTAACATAAGCATCATAATATCCTTCACTTAAAACAAATGTTCCCAACATAATACGGCGCTTTACTTCTTTTCCAAAAAAAATGCTCCGCGTTGAATTAATTTGTTCATCAAGTTGCTTTGATTGTTGAGAAGCGCCATATCTCAATCCATCATATCTTGAAAGATTGCTTGACGCTTCTGCTGTAGTTAAAATATAGTAAGTTGGAACAATATAATTGAGCAAATCAAAATCAACAGGTAAAACTGTTATCTCATTTTCATTTAACTGATGTATAAATTTTTTTTGTTGTTGAGCTATTTCTGTATCAAGCGCAGGATGATTGAACGTTACAGGCAGGTATGCAATTCTATATGATTTTTCTGTATTCTTTTTATATTGAAATTCTTCATTTATTGCTGTACTATCGTATTCATCTTTTCCAGAAATTACTTCGAGTGTTAAGGCAGCATCAGCAATATTTTTTGCAAAAATTCCAATCTGATCAAATGAAGATGCATACGCAATTAACCCATACCGAGATACTCTGCCATAAGAAGGTTTTAAACCAACTACGCCGCAAAAATCTGCAGGCTGTCGTACTGAACCACCTGTATCACTGCCTAAACTTATCATGCATAGATTTGCCTGTACAGAAACTGCAGAACCTCCCGATGAACCACCTGGAACTCTGGTAATATCGTCGGCATTTAATACATTACCGTAAGCAGAATTTTCATTACTGCTGCCCATTGCAAACTCATCGCAATTTTGGCGGCCGATAATTATTGCATCTTCATTAAGTAGCTTGTCAACAGCAGTTGCACTGTAAACAGATTGAAAGTTTTTAAGAATGAGTGAGCCGGCAGATATTGTATGATTTTTGTAGCAAATAACATCCTTTAAACCAATAACTGCCCCGTGTAATTTTCCTATCTGTTTTCCTGAATTTCGTTTGGCATCAAGAAATTCTGCACGTTCTAAAGCTTCTTTTTCGTACACTTCAAGAAATGCGTTTAAATGTTTATTCTCTTTTATATTTTGGATATAAAAAGAAACGGCGTCAACACAAGATGTTTCGCCGTTTAATAAAAGTGAATGATAGTCTTTGATAGAATTAAAACTCAACAAAGGCTATGATTTAATAATGTAATAAAATAATTAAATTATGGCTGAGTTGTAGTTGTTGATTGAGTTGATGTTGCATTATTTGTATTAGAAGATTGACGCGGCGTTTCATTTATGCCATCTTCAAGCTCTCTTTTTACATTGTTTTTCGCATCGTTAAATTCTCGAATACCTTTACCTAAACCCTTCATAAACTCAGGAATTTTTCTACCACCAAATAAAATTAATACAGCAAGAATAATTAAAACCCATTCAGAAATACCAGGAGTACTCATAATATATATTTAAGAAACAAAGGTATAAGAAATATTAATGTAGGATACAAATAATCGAACAGGAAAAAGATTTTGCAATACTTTACATTCTCTTTTCTTTTATCCTGGCGCTCTTACCGCTACGGTTGCGTAAATAATATAATTTTGAACGGCGCACTTTGCCAACCTTGTTCAATAAAATTGATTCAACATTTGGAGAAAAAAAAGGAAATGCTCTTTCTACACCGATGCCATCAGATATTTTTCGAACAGTAAAAGTAGAAGTAGCGCCGGAACCTTGTATTTTTAAAACATCACCACGGAAGCTTTGTATACGTTCTTTGCCACCTTCAATAATTTTATAATTAACAGTTACATTATCTCCAGCCTTAAATTTTGGATGTTGCTTTTTAGCAGTAAGCTGTTCGTGTATAAATTGTGTTGCTGCGTTCATAACCGATAATTTTAAAGGACGGCAAAGGTAAATGTATAGATAAGAAGTTCCAAATAAAACTAATGTTTATAAACTCTTCTAAGTTAGAAATTATTTTTAAATTTTTAACGTGCTATATTGATGGCTCTTTTTTCCCTGATAACAGTAATTTTAATTTGCCCCGGATACGTCATTTCATTTTGTATTTTTTGCGCAATTTCAAAACTTAATTTATCGCTCTCTGTATCAGTCATTTTATCCGCTTCAACAATTACTCTTAATTCTCTTCCTGCTTGTATAGCATAAGCTTTTTCAACTCCACTATATGCCATAGCAAGTGTTTCGAGATCTTTTATACGTTGCAGGTACTGCTGCATAATTTCCCTGCGTGCACCAGGCCGTGCGCCGCTAATTGCATCACAACTTTGAACAATAGGAGAGATGATGTATTGCATTTCCATTTCATCGTGATGCGCTCCAATTGCGTTAACTACTGCTGCATTTTCCCCATATTTTTCGGCCAGTTTTGCCCCTAATAACGCATGGCTTAATTCTGTTTCTTCATCCGGAACCTTGCCAATATCATGTAACAAACCGGCACGTTTAGCCAGTTTCGGATTCATGCCCAACTCGGCAGCCATAGTTGCGCAAAGATTTGCAACCTCACGGCTGTGCATTAATAAATTTTGTCCATAAGATGAACGAAATCTCATTTTACCAACAATACGAACAAGCTCTTTATGTAATCCATGAATGCCAAGTTCAATAACGGTGCGTTCTCCAATTTCCATAACTTGTTCTTCAAGCTGTTTACGGGTTTTATCAACAACTTCTTCAATACGCGCAGGGTGAATTCTTCCATCAGCAACTAATCTTTGTAAACTTAAACGTGCAATTTCTCTGCGTAAAGGATCAAATGATGAAAGTACAATTACTTCAGGCGTATCATCAACTATTAAATCAACGCCGGTTGCAGCTTCAAGAGTACGGATGTTCCTTCCTTCCCGACCAATTATCTGGCCTTTTATTTCATCGCTTTCAAGATTAAAAATAGTAACCGTATTTTCTATTGTCTGCTCCGCGGCAGTTCTTTGTATTGATTGTATAATAATTTTACGTGCTTCTTTATTAGCTTTTTGACGAGCTTCTTCAATCACCTCCTGTTGTAAGTGCAGCGCTTGTGTTTGAGCTTCTTGCTTAAGACTTTCTATAAGTTGTGATTTGGCTTCTTCGGCAGTAAGGCCTGCAATTTTCTCAAGCCGTTTTATATGTTCTTCCTGGTGTTTTTCAAGTTGATTCCTTTTTTGCGCTACAACTTCAAGCTGGCGATTTAGATTTTCTTTAATTATTTCATTTTCCTTTATCTGACGATCTAAAGACGTTTCTTTTTGATTGGCACTTATTTCTTTTTGTTTGATACGATTTTCAGCATCATTGACTTTTCTGTTTCGTTCTAAAAGTTCTTTATCATATTCTGCTTTTAACTGCACGAACTTTTCTTTCGCTTCTAAAATCTTCTCTTTTTTTAATGTTTCTGCTCTTGATTGCGCATCTGAAAGTATTTGCTTTGATTGATTCTCAGCTTCTTCTATTTGTTTACGTGTATTCTTTGCAAAAATTATTTTTCCTATTCCTATCCCAACTAATAGAGCAATTAAAGCTGATACTATAGTTATATCCATGAAAAATTATTAAAGTATAAATATTAAATATTAAATGTGTTTGCGAAGTTAATTATCCATAAGCAGATTATATAAAGTGATTTAAGGTTCATTTTAGGAATGATTTGTTTCAAAATGGGAAAAACTGCAATATTTACAAAACCAATTTGTATTGATAATCAATTTCTTATCATATAAAATTTCAATTGGCATTTGCTTTGGCATAAGTGAAATACCCGTTTTTACTCCGTCTCTAAGAAAACTTTTAAAATTTAAAAAATGAAAAA
>JBDUBY010000201.1:0-1560 GCA_040003735.1 Parafilimonas sp. | reverse complement strand
TCAATTGCCAAATAAGAATCTGCAAACCATAAATTATTTAAATTGAATGCATCAACAAAACCATAATCGCCCCAAAGTTTATCACCTAATGTGTAGTAAAAAAACTTTAATGCATTCATACTTTCTGTTGATGAATAAGGCAGAGATGAAATAGCTGCAGTTGGTGTTATCGTTCCATTATCGTTATCTGGTGCATGCGCCGAATAACCATTTTGTTCATCGCTTGCTGTTAAGCCCCAGCACAAATTACTATAGCCGTAAAAATGATTTGGATTATCAATGCAATATTTATAATTGATAATTGTATGCGCAGTATCCTGCGTAAAATAATTTGCATACGCATCTGAAAGCTGATGAGGATTTATTCCTAAAAAAGAATACTGCGAAAAAAATAAAGGACCGCCAAGATTTGGGCCAAGCGGCAATTTAATTCCATAATAAGAATTGCCATTTTGTTCGCCACCATTTTGCGCCCAACCATTATCATATACAACTTTTGGAATTGCATTGTTGTTTGATGAAGCACCCAAAACATATACAATCATTGCTTCGTTCCATCCACTTATTTGCTGGTTAATTGCCCAACCAAAATTTGGACTCCAATGCCAGTACAAAACATTCTGATCGGTTTGCCGAAACCAATTCCATTCAACTGCATCCCATAAAATATTTATATCAGCACGCAAATTTGTTTCATCAGTATTTGATGAATTAAAATATTGTCGCGCACATAATAAGCCTTGCATTAAATAAGAAGTCTCCACCAAATCAGCGCCATCATCCTGGTCGCTAAATGGAACAGTTGCACCAGTTGCACCGTTTATCCAATGTGCATATGCACCATGATATGCAGTACAATTATTTTTATAGAATGAAACGATTTTTTGAATGCGGTTTAATGCATCTGTTCTTGAAACAAAATTTCTGTTTGCAGCTACAACCATACTCATGATTCCGAAACCTGTTCCGCCGGTGGTGCAAACATCACCCGAAGTATTTCTTTCTCTTGCCATGCCAGAATTTGGATGTCCAAAATCCCAGAAATATTTGAATGTTTGTTGTTGAATTAATGTAAGCAAAGCAGAATCGCTTATGCGTGGAAATTTATCTGATGAATCAATTTGTGAAATTAATGTTGCTGTTACTGCAGTTTTTAAAGCTCCGCCATCTTTCGATTTTAAACTTGTAGATACCGTTATTAAATTAGAAGTTAAGGCAGCTAATGTTGGTTTAATTATTAATAGGCTATCACCGTTTGAAAACGATGTGCTGTAATTAACGGAAGTGCCATTATTTTTTACCGACACACTTGTGGAAACGGATGATTCGTCAAGCGGAGCGCCAAATGTTATTTTTATTGAAGGGCTAAAATTTACGTTGTATAAAGTTGCAGAATAGATTTGCCCGTTTACAATTAAAGATGTTTCGCTAAATGACGTTGGTAGTTGAATAGGTGGCTCCGTAGTTGTATCTTTTTTACTGCACGAAAAAAAGATAGATGTCAAAAATATAAAGCCGGCAAATTTCATTGTTGTTTTCATGATCAAAAATTAAGCTAAA
>JBDUBY010000367.1:0-5176 GCA_040003735.1 Parafilimonas sp. | reverse complement strand
AAGTGGCCATTTTAGGAAGCGCTTATACAAAAGCTTTGGCAGATGCATGCGAGTATATTGATGATTTTATTTACGTGGAAGATTTTCTTACAAAAGATATAACGGTTTGTGGCAAAAAACCTGAAGCATTGTTGCATGTAAAAACTACAAAGCAATTAGCAATGCGTACTAAAGAATTAAAAATTCCATTACGCATTGGTACAAGCAGCCGCTTATATCATTGGTACACCTGCAACAGGCTTGTAAGGTTAAGCAGAAAAAAATCCAATCTTCATGAAGCACAGTTGAATTTAAAATTGCTAAAAGCATTTGGCATCAATAAAGTTTTTTCATTGAATGAAATCAGCGATTGGTATGGATTAACTAAAGTTGAAAAACTATTGCCTGAAAATGAATATATCATTCAAAAAGACAAATACAATGTTATCATTCATCCAAAATCAAAAGGCAATGCGCGTGAGTGGAGCATCGAGCATTTTCTTACATTAATAAAATCGCTTGATTCAAATAATTATAACATCATTCTTTCAGGAACTGAAAATGAAAAACAATTTTTAGAACCAATATTTAAAGAGGAAGGAAATAAGATAACAGATATTACAGGCAAGCTTTCACTGTCGCAATTCATGAGCCTTATAAAACAAAGCGATTGTGTAATTGCAAACAGTACCGGGCCTGTGCATTTAGGCGCTGCACTTGATGTAAATGTGCTGGCTTTATTTCCTCCATTAAAACCAAAACATCCTGGCCGCTGGGCACCGGTTGGTCATAAAGTAGAAGTATTTGTGCTTCCTGAATTTTGCCGGGATTGCAGGCTTACTCCAAATGATTGCCATTGCATAAATGCTATACAACCGCAGGAAGTAAAAGCATCATTAGATAAATTGATGAAGGCAAAGCTGCAAAAACAAAACAGTAAAGTTTAAGCTGAATTAAGCCTTCGCTAATTACAAATTTCTACCTTTGTTGTAATGCTTACAACAGAACAACCATCACACTTCAGGCATCTTGAGAAAATGCCCGTTAAAGAAATTATCACACATATAAACGAAGAAGATAAAACAGTAGCAATTGCAATTGAGAAAGCTTTACCTCAAATAGAAAAATTAGTAATTGCTCTTGTTGATAAAATGCTTGCCGGCGGCAGGCTGTTTTATATTGGTGCGGGTACAAGCGGCAGGCTTGGAATTCTTGATGCAAGTGAATGCCCGCCAACTTACGGCGTATCATATGATTTGGTACAGGGAATAATTGCTGGTGGATTTAATGCAATTATTCGCGCTGCAGAATTTGCAGAAGATGATACGGAACAAGGATGGATTGATCTTGAATCTAAAAATATTTCAGATAAAGATTTTGTTATTGGTATTGCCGCAAGTGGAACAACACCTTATGTTATTGGCGCTTTGCATCATTGCCAAAAAAATAATATTGAAACAGGATGTATTACCTGCAACAAAGAAACGCCTTTAGCAAACGTTGCTGATTATGCTGTTGAAGTTATTACCGGGCCGGAATTTGTTACTGGCAGCACAAGAATGAAAGCTGGTACTGCGCAGAAAATGGTATTGAACATGATTTCTACAACTGTAATGATTCAATTAGGAACGGTTGAAGATAACAGCATGGTAAATATGCAGCTTAGTAATGAAAAGCTTATTGACCGTGGCGTAAAAATGTTAATGGAACAATCACATCTTACCAATTATTCAAAGTCAAAAGAAATTTTATTGCAGTATGGCAGCGTTAAAAAAGCTGCAGCATCCGTTCAAAAAACTTAATTGCAGAAATAATTAATAATATCTAATTTTCATCTTTCAAAAATCAACATTATGAAACATAAATTTTTACCCTTTTACATTTTATCATTTTCTTTAATTGCAACAGTTGGTTTTTCTCAATCCAAAAAAAGCTTTGCTGTAACCGGCGAACAATATGGAAGTGTGAACTGGATTGCGTTCAGGCAATTTGATCCTGCTTCGCAAAGCGCAGTTAAAACTTTATATATTCCTGCAGAAAATGAAGCCGTGTTTGATGCTGTAAGCGGCAAGCAAATTATAACTGCTAATATAAAAGCAGTAACACCGGCATCAACTCCACAAACATGTGGTTGTATTAATAACAGGATGGTGGCAGCGATTGCTTATGATGCAAAAGACAATCGTATATATTTTACACAAATGATCGGCAATCAATTGCGCTATCTTGATCTAAACAGCGCTCAGCCTAAATCTTATGCAGTTACCACACAATTATTGAAAAGTTTCCCAGATCAGCCAGGCGAAGCTTCTGTAATTACGCGCATGGTGATTGCATCAGATAATTTTGGATATGCACTTACAAACGATAACCAGCATTTAATAAGATTTTCAACCGGTAAACAAACTTCCATTACAGATTTAGGCGCATTGATTGATGCAAAATCTAACGGAGAAAATTCAGTAACTGTACAATTTAAAAGCTGGGGCGGCGATATGATTGCTGACGCAAACGGCAATCTTTATTTATTTGCTATGCAACGCGGCATTTATAAAATAAATCCAAATACAAGACTGGCAACTTTTCTCGGACAGATAAAAAATATTCCTGAAGATTATACTATTAATGCTGCAATGGTTGATGATGATGGTTATGTAGTTGTGGGAAGTTCAACCCAAACAACAAATTATTACCGCGTTAATTTAAGCACTTTAAATGCAGACGAATTAGGAAAGAATACGAACCAGGTTTATAATGTTTCAGATTTTGCTAATGGAAATTTTGCATTTGGTAATAATACAAATGCGGTTGCAAAAACATTATCCGCAACTGGTGTAAATATTTATCCAAATCCGGTAAGTAACAAAAAAGTAAATGTTCAGTTTAATAATCTTGCAAAAGGCAAATACATTATCCAGTTAAGTGAAATGGCAGGCAAAACATTATTGAAAAAAGAAGTAAATATTTCTGGCTCACAAACAGAAGCGCTGATTGTTTCTTCTATCAGCAATGGCGCTTACATTGTAAATATTATCAACGACAAAGGTGAAAATGTTTATAGTAATAAAATTATTATAAGCAGATAAGTTAGTTTATGTAAATAATGCATCCCGCCAAAAAATTTGGCGGGATTTTTTTTGATACAACATTAACTGGCGCAATGCTTGCTAAATAACAAGAAATAATTTTTATGGAAGATAACAATAAGAAAAACAGCGAACCTACGCCGGAAAACATTAAAGAAAATAATGCAAACTATAATCCTGCTAACAGAGATTTTCAGCGTACTGAAGAAGACATTGACGATGTATCAAAATCTGAAGAAGAAGAATTAAGGATAAGAAAGCAACGCACTCACCAGGGAAGTACAACACCTGATAAAAATCATGTTGGCTAATAAATTAAAAAACAAAAGGTCACAGCACATTGTGACCTTTTTAAAAGGATTGTTTTAAGCAGCAATCCATAAGTTTAAATCTCGGGCAATTTATTCTAACTATTTCATTTACCACTCTTTTTAGCGGGTTTTTTTGTACTCTTCTTAGCCGTTTTTTTCGCAGACTTCTTTGGCGAAGACTTTTTAGCGCTCTTTTTGGGTGATGATTTTTTCGCACTTTTCTTCGCTGAAGCCTTTTTCGGAACCTTTCCACCTTCTTTTCTTGCTTCAGATAATCCTATTGCAATTGCTTGCTTTCGGTCGGTAACTTTTTTACCGCTGCGGCCACTTTTAAGTTTACCTTCTTTCATTTCGTCCATAGTTCTTTTAACCTTGGACTGGCTTTTTGCTCCATATTTTGGCATCGTTAAAAATTTATAGGTTAATAATATATAATATAGTCAAATAATCTGCCATGTATTACACTTCATCTATTTGGTGGCGCTATTGATATTTAATATGGATTTGTTTTTGCACTAATTGTTTATGCAATATTATATCGGTTGTTCAGGCTTTTATAATAAAGATTGGAAGGAAGTTTTTTATCCAAAAGGTTTGCCGCAAAGAAAATGGTTTGAATATTATTGCAGCCATTTTAATACACTTGAACTAAATACAACATTCTACCGTTTTCCAAAAACTGAATTCCTGCAAAAATGGTACGATCAAAGTCCGCTGGATTTTAAATTTTCAGCAAAAGCGCCAAGATTAATTACACACTACAAACAGTTTAAAGAAACAGAAAGTTTATTGTTTGATTTTTATTCAGCCATAAAAGATGGATTGAAAGAAAAACTTGGACCTGTATTATTTCAGTTACCGGCACGAATTGCTTATAGTGAAGATTTTTTACAAAGGATTATTCAAGGTATGAACAACCAGTTTCAAAATGTAATTGAATTCAGAAATATAAGTTGGTGGAATGATGAAGTGTTTGAAAAATTATCACAACAAAATATAATCTTCTGTGGCATCAGCATAAATGATTTGCCGAATAGTGTTGTTGCAAACACATCAATTATATATTATCGCTTTCATGGCCGTGAAAAAATATATTTTAGTGAATATGCATTTCAAAACATACAAAATTTCGCAGATGAACTAACGGTTAAAGAAAATATCCAGGCTTCCTATATTTATTTCAATAACACAGCAACTATAGCCGCGATAAATAATGCCAAACAATTAAAGCAACTTCTCATTACTACATTGTAAACCCATTGTCTAAAAAGGGAAAAAAATCTTTTTAAGATTCTATTTATACTTTTTTGTACAAATAGATTTGTAAATTTGCAGCATGAGCGAAATGATTGAAACCTTAGAGCAAACCGTACTCAGCGATTACAAATATGGGTTTGTTACAGATATAGAAGCAGATGAAGCGCCGCTCGGTTTAAATGAAGATATTATTCATTTTATTTCTCAGAAAAAATGCGAACCCCAATGGATGCTGGAATGGCGTTTAAAAGCCTTCCGCTATTGGTTAAGCATTGAAGATAAAGAACCTACCTGGGCGAATATTTCTTATCCTAAAATAGATTATCAAAGTATAAAATATTATTCTGCGCCAAAGCAAAAAATTGCACCGGGAAGTTTGGATGAAATTGATCCGGAATTGCGCAAAACTTTTGATAAGCTTGGCATTTCATTAAATGAACAAAACCGTTTAAGCGGAATTGCAGTTGATGCAGTTATTGACAGTGTTTCTATCGGCACAACGTTTAAAGCACAATTAGCAGAACAGGGAATTATTTTTTGTTC
>JBDUBY010000241.1:0-5197 GCA_040003735.1 Parafilimonas sp. | reverse complement strand
CCAGCACAATAGAAAAAACAATAGTGGTTTCAAGCAAAGGCACACCAAGATTATCAGTTAAGTTATCTGTAATTAGTGTGCCCACCACGCTTATCAACACTACTGCAATCCAGTATATAGTAGGCACATATTTATCTGCTTTAAACTGAAAAAATAATGAAATGATCAGCAATGCACCCATTACGATTGTTGTGCCGGTAAGCCCTAAATTAAATTTGCCATTTAGAAAATCGGCAGCAGTTTCGCCAATGGTGGTGCATAGAATTTTAATTATCCAAAAATATAATGTTATCCCTGGAACTTTATTCAGCATTCCCTTTCCGGAATTTAGTGTGCTGTCTTTACTCATATTATATTATTTATAGAAAAAATCTAAAATGAAAATTTCTCATATAGATTAAAAAAAATGGCACAATTGTGCTGTGCCATTTTTATCAAACGAAGCAATTTGAGCCTATTCTGATTTTACAAAATTTCCATTCTCATCAAAAATTACATCCTTGCCATGTACTTCTGCTTCATAACTTAATTTTCCTTTTGCATCAGTTACTTTTCCTGCTTCTGTAATTTTTGCACCATTATAATGGCTCTTTACATAAGTGCTGACATTCGCGGGAAGTTCACTCACAGAAATTGCTTTTACTATTTCAATAAAATTTCCTGCAGGCGTAAATTGTACTGAATTATCTTCTCCCGATTTACCTCCCCAGTTCGCTTCATAATTTCCATTTTCTTTTTCCCAGGTTACATGTGTTGCTTCAGGATATTTTTTTACCAATGCATTTTTTACGGCTGTTGGTACATTTACTTTTTCATTCCTTTCATCTTTTTCCTGAGCAGAAATGCCTGTGTGTATGATAAACAAAACTGCTGCAAGACCTAATAACTTTTTCATGTCATTTTTATTTTTAAGGTTAACTAATAATTCATTCAAACTTATTAGCCTATTCTGTATATAATTTGAAGAGGAAAGTGATTGGCATAAATAAAAAGTTAATCATTATTTATTGCCTCAATTGTTTAAGCAGCACTTATTTGTTAGTTTAATTTTCTGAAGGAACAGGAAGGTTGCTATTATCATCTTTATCTTTCTTAAAATCAAGTTTACCAAACTTAAATGTGAAGTTTAAACCGATAGAACGAAAAGGTATTTTGCGTGTGCTGTTGGTTGTAAAATTCGTTCCGTATATGATGGTTTGCTGATTTACATATTCATTAAAAAGATTGGTACCAGTTATTGCAAGGCTTCCTTTTTTATTCCAAAACTGTTTGCGTGCTGCAATAGTATATGTTGTGAATGAAGGATATTTTCCCTGCAATTCATTTCGCGCAGAATTAAAATTGCCAAAAAATTCAGCAGAGAAATTCTTACTGAACTTATAGCTTGCATTAAGATTAACACGATAATTAAAACTGGTTGGATTGCGACCTAAATCAATTCCATTAATAATATGCCTGTGAAAAGCAAACAGGTTTGTTCGTAAAGTAAACTTATCTGTTAATTGCACATTGCCGAACAGACTAATGCCTGCATTTTTTTCCAAACCAATATTTTCTCTTGTGCTTACAGACACGTTTGTATAAACAGAATCTCCAATTGTAAGCATAGTATAATAAGCAGTGTACGGTTGAATATCATGATTGTTTGCGCGATAAAAAGCCGTGATGCTTAATGATGACGAATTATTAAAATCATAATTATAAGAAAGCTCAATGCGGTTACCAATTTCCGGTTTAAGATATGGATTTCCTGCGCTGATATTTTTTGGGTCAGTTGTATTGATGAACGGATTTAAGTCGCGGTAATCAGGACGCTCTATGCGTTTGGAATAACTGAGTTTTATGCTTTGTTCATCATTTAATTTTCTTAAAAAATAGATGGAAGGCACCACTGTATTATAACCCGGATTTTTTATTTGCTGCGTTGCATCAGAATAAAAAGAATTTATTTCTGTGCGCTCATAACGCGAACCGATTTTTGCATCAAACAAATGCGCCACCGGAAAACTTATTTCAGCATAACCGGCATAAACTTTTTGATGATAAGAAAGATAGTTTGATACAGAACTGTCATACAAATAAATCTTAGCATCAGGTTGCAACGCATACACATTGGATGTGCTGGTAATATCATTAAAAGTTATATCAGCACCTGCATCAAAAATTACATTTTTACTAAATGGTTGTGTGTAATCAATCTCAAGTTCCTTTTCATTTTCTTTCCCAAAATTATTATTGTTGATGCCATAAAAAACAGAATCCTGCGGCAATAAATCCTGATAATTATTTGCAGTGGTGCGAATGTTTCCAAAGCTGCTGTTTAGATTTATTTCTAATGACTGGTCTTCTTTTTTAAACGTTCTTTTATAATTCAGGCTCGCATCAGTGGAGTAAAAAGTAAACATGCTGCCTGAATTATTTAAAGAAGAAATATCAGAATTATTAGCGCTGCTGTCAAAAAAAGTTGTTTGTTGTTCCTGGCTGATAATGCTACTGTTTTTATTTCCTAACCTGTTATAATTAATATTTCCTGAGAAGCTGTTATATTTTTTAATTGTCCAGTCAAAGCCAATGCCCGATTCAAGTCCGTGCCTGTTTGTGCGTGTGTCGCCCTGCTGATGCAGCAATACATTTTCTTTTGCAACTGTATCAATTGAGTTTCGGTCTGATGTAAAAGGCGTGGCAGCAGTAAGTCTTGCATTGCCGCTTATAAAAGCATTTACTCCAAAATTTGCATGACGCGCCGTAAAGTTGAATGAACCATTTTCTATACGCGTTCCGGCACTTAAAGAAATATTACTGTTGATGCCGTTAACTCTTGATTGTTTTAAAATAATATTAATGATGCCGCCCAATCCCTGCGCATCATATTTAGCACCCGGATTTGTAATTACTTCAACACTTTTTATCTGGCTTGCCGGTATTGATTGCAATACATCTGCTACGTTGCTTCCGAATGCAGATGAAGGTTTTCCGTTTATTAAAAAACGAACGCCGCTGCTGCCCGCAAGCTCTACATTTCCATCTGCATCAACAGATACCTGCGGAATTTTTTTAAGTATATCTGTTGCAACGCCGCCTTGGGATGTTACATCGTTTTCAGCATTAAAAACAAGCTTGTCTATCCTGTTATCAATTAATTTGGTTTGTGAAGTAACGGTTACATCTTTTAAAGTGGTTTCAAATTTTTGAATTGAAATTGTTCCAACATTTTTTTCTGAACCATTAATATGAATGTTCTTTATAACTTTCTTTTTGTAACCAATAAATTCAAAAGATATATTATAAAGCCCGGTATCAATAGCACTTACTTTAAAATATCCTGTGCTATCTGAAGTTGTTCCGTTTAAAACTTTTCCTGCAAGTGTTGCTAAAGTTATCGTAGCATAATTAACAGGATTATTAGAAGAAGAGTCAATTATTCTGCCTGATAAAGCGCTTTTGTTTTGTGCATTCAAACAAATTGTAAACAGCAAGCATGCTGATAAAAAGAAAATTTTTTTACTTACTGGTTTTTTCATCAAGGGGTTGCACTTGCTCATACACTATTTAAAATTGCGCAACAATAAGTGAGCATTCTGAATTAAATCTGAATGAAAATACAATGTATTAAAAGAGATGAGATGTTTACTTTGCGTTATTAATAAAGTTTATTATATCAGTTTAAACATAAAGAAAAGTTTGAAATATATTACGCGCACAATTTGGATTTTATCATTGGTAAGTTTGTTTACCGATGTTGCCAGCGAAATGTTATATCCAATAATGCCGCTTTATTTAAAAACAATCGGATTTTCAGTTGTGCTGATTGGAATACTTGAAGGCATTGCAGAAGGAACCGCTGGTTTAAGCAAAGCATATTTTGGCAAGCTTTCAGACGCATCGGGAAAGCGAACTCCTTTCGTGCAAATCGGATACGCATTAAGTGCCGTTTCAAAACCAATGATGGCAATTTTCGTTTATCCGCTGTGGATTTTTTTTGCAAGAACAATTGACCGTTTTGGAAAAGGCATTCGCACAGGTGCAAGAGACGCAATTCTTTCAGATGAAGCAACTCCGCAAACAAAAGGAAAAGTTTTTGGCTTCCACCGTTCAATGGATACGTTGGGCGCAGTTATCGGACCTTCGTTAGCATTAGCCTATTTGTATTTTCATCCCGGACATTATAAGGCACTTTTTTTTATTGCCTTTGCTCCAGGGTTGTTTGCTGTTTTAATTTCCTTCGTTTTAAAAAACAAAAACACTGATAATAATAAAGCAAAAGTTTCAACACCATTTTTTTCTTTTCTTAATTATTGGAAAATGAGTCCGGCAATTTATCGCAAAGTAGTACTTGGTCTTTTAGTTTTTACTTTGTTCAATAGTTCAGATGTTTTCTTGCTCTTAAAAATTAAACAGGCAGGGCTTAATGATACAGCCGTAATTGGCGTGTATATTTTTTACAATCTTGTTTATGCCTTATTTGCCTTTCCAATTGGAATTATTGCCGATAATATTGGGCTAAAAAAAATTTTCATCATGGGGCTTATTTTGTTTACGATTGTATATTTAGGAATGGCGGTAAACACAAATCTTTATTTCTTCTTCGGATTGTTCTTTCTGTACGGTATTTATGCTTCAGCCATAGAAGGAATTTCAAAAGCATGGATTTCAAACATTACCAGCAAACAAGATACAGCAACAGCCATCGGAACTTACACAGGACTTCAAAGTATATGCACCATGTTTGCAAGTTTTATAACGGGGATAATTTGGTTTCAGTTGGGAGCAGCAACAGCTTTTATCGCAACAGCAATAATTACTCTGTTTGTAATAATTTACTTTCTCAAAATGCGGGAAACATCAATGTTAGATTTATAAAACAAAAAAAATATGATGCTGCAATTGTATAAAAACAGCACACAATCTTTAAATCTATGCAAAGCAAAATTTATGATATTAATTATAAGCAAACAATAATTAAGCTTATTATTTTTTCTACTATTCTGCGTTGTGTTTTTGGTTCTGCAATTGAATTTGGCAATGATGAAGTTTATTACTGGACGTATGCACAACATTTGCAATTGAGTTATTTTGTATGCTTTCGGGCCGTTGTTTGATATTCATAATTTTGCGTGGTTAAACAAACAAAATGGTGCTATTAAAAAAGGTGCTGACGCTTATTATATTTCTCCATCCAATTACGGCTCAACACCAG
>JBDUBY010000065.1:0-5198 GCA_040003735.1 Parafilimonas sp. | reverse complement strand
AGCAGGCGCTTGAAATTACAAAATTAAAAAGGCCGGAGCTATTGAAAGATGATGATGAATAATCTAAAATTTTACTGAAGGGCATTTTACATTCTTGCCACCATATTCAGAAAACAAACCAACTTTGGTAATAGAAATTTCATACGCACCAAGTGTTTGACTATAGGTTCCTAATGTAGAATTGGTAGCATCATAACTTACAGTTGCAGATATGCCACTGATTACAACGCCAACCATTGGTATTATCGCATCTTTAGCACGATAATATAAACCGCCAATCAATTGCATGGTTCCATCTCCGCTTAAATTATAATGCGCATTCATGCCACCAACTATTTCTGAAGATTTGCTTACCACACTTACATAAGTATTCGGGTTCAGAATCCATCTGTCGTTAACTTTAAAGCTACCATTTACAAACACGTTGAAACGTGCAGGCACTTTAGTATCTGCATCAGTATTTGAAAAAAAACTTTCGTTTGGCATGTTGATATGATCAACGCTAACGCCTGCATTTATATAAGCATTATCTGATGGAAATATTGCATAATTTAAACCTACGTTCAAATCCATATACCAAACAGATGTTGAGTTAAAAACTTCACCGGTTGGAATAGTAACATCAAAAAACTTTCCATTCCATTGATCATCGAAAGTGAGTTTGTTAAGATCAATTCTTTGGTTAACTGCACCAATACCAAACCCGCCGCTAAGCAAACTATTATAACCAAGAAGCTGGTGATAAGCAACAGAGCCATATACTTTAGTGCTGCTTAAATTGCCGCTGCCGGCAACATCTTTTAATAATACGCCGCCTACACCGAGCCACCCATTTTCAAAACGGTTATTAAACAATTGCGCATCGCCCCAGGCGCTCATTGTTTTGTAAGGATTATTTAAAATGCCAGACCATTGATTGCGATAATTAATTCCTGCTCTCCAATCTGCTTCAGGTTCAAACCCTGTATTTGCGGGATTGGTTAACAACGGTGAATTGTAGTATTGCGAAAAATGCAGATCCTGTGATATTGCTTTATTAAAAAAAACAATGATCATTATAAAAGATAAAAAATATATACGATTGAAATGTCCTTTCATAAACTCCTCCTATCTTAATAAGGTTATATCACCTTTTTTACTGGTTTTAGTTCCATCTGTAAATTCAATGTTTAATATATATGCATACACATCCTGCGGTTGCAACGCTCCGTTAAATTTTCCATCCCAACCTGTATTTATGTTTGATGATGTAAACATAAGTTGTCCCCACCTGTTATAAATTCTCCAGGTCATTTTGTTTATTCCATATCCTTTTACATAAATAATATTATTCTTTCCGTTTGGTGCAAATGCATTGGGCACATCTATTAATGGCGATACTATGGCCTGCACCTGCTGGAATGCTGTATCTGAACATCCATACTGATTAAATGCAATCAGTAAAACAGTGTACGTGCCTGCTGTATTATAAGTGTGCGTTACCGGTAACATAGTTGTTGTAAGCAATGTATCACCATCTCCAAATTCCCATTTATAATTTACTGCACCAATTGATGTATTTGTAAAATTGTATGGTGTATTTTCTTTTGGTGTTAAAGGATCATAAGTGAATGAAGCTGCCGGTCCTGGATTAACAGTTATCGTTAGGCTTGTATCATCATTATGATTGCAGGTTAAATTATCTGTTGCTGATAATTTAATGGTATAGTTTCCGGGATTTGCGTATAAGTGTGTTGGATAAGCATCTGTTGATGTGGTTCCATCACCAAAATCCCATACAAAAGTTTCACCGCCAAGTGATGTATTATTAAACACTGCATTGTAAGGTGCACAGCCTGTTGGTGGTGTTTGAAACTGTGCTGTTAATACAGATGCAACCCTTAATTGTATAACAGCAGAATCAGGGGAATTGCAAAATGCAGTATCATTTAAATACAACTTTACATTATACACACCGCTTGCTACGTATTGATGTGTAACCGTTGGTGCATTGCTAACTATTTTTGTTCCGTCACCAAAATCCCAGGTAAAATCATCTGACTGAAAACTGTAACCTGCAGGTGGCACTGAATTATTATTGAACTGGTAATTGAACGATTCGCATGGCGGAAGTTTGGTAACAGATGCTGCAAGCTGTGCGCGATTACTTCTTGCCCTAATTGTTATATAAGATGTGTCTGCAATATTGCATGATGCAGAATCAATACTGATCAATCTTACTTTATAATCCCCGACATTTGGATAGGTATGACTGGTTGTTGCGACCGTTGTTGTTTGATTGTTGCCATCACCAAAATCCCAAACATATCTTTTACCAAGTGCAAGTGTATCTGCAAAATCAACAGTAAGTGGAATGCAACCTGAGCTATCGCGCAATACACCGTTAATTGAAGTGCGTATAGATGAAATAACACCGGATAACTCAAACGCTATTTTCACCGCGGCTTCATTACATCCTGCATTTGTTTGTGCAGGATTGCCAGGACTCCACGAACCTGTGGTTGTAGGAAATAATCCTATCTTATTACAGTTAGCGCAAACAGCCTGGTAGATTACACCACGCCTGTCGAAGCGGCTGGTGCCACCATCAACATGATCACCAAACGCATTAGGATCAATCGTTCCAAAATAACTTCCAAACAACTGGCTGTTAGCATTCTTCTCCAGTACAAAAAAGTAAAAATCATTGCCATCAGTTTGTTTTAAGATTGCGTTAGCTGTTACGCTTAAACCAATTGTATTCTGCCCAACATTGTAACCATCATCGGTATTTGCACTTCCACCCCAACCAGAAACATATACATTACCGCAAACATCCACCAAAAAAGCAGTAGGAGATATATCTGGAATGCCAGTGCCCTTGCCAAAATTTGCAGAATAAACAACTTGCGTTAAATCAGGATTTAATTTACTAATAAATTGTTTGCCATTCGCCTGGTTTCCACCGGCATTAAATGCTGATTGATAAACCGGAAAACTTGTTGTGGTGGTGCCGCTAATATATGGATAACCATATTTATCTGTTTGAATACCATACACCATATCATTACCACCGGTTCCTATATAACATGTTTTAATAAGTTTCGATAAGTCATTGCTTATTTCACTTATAAAGCCATCAACTTCGCCACCCTGGTATGTGTTATGAATAATTCCCTGCGGTGCATTTACAGCATTAGCAGAAAAGTCTTTACTGCTTGTTCCGCCGCCAATATAAATATCGCCTGTTGCATTGCTGATTGCTAAAACAAAAGCGGCATCATCACCACTGCCTCCTAAAAGTGTACACATATCAACGGTTGCAAGATCTGTGGATGTTTTGATAAACACACCATCCTGCTGGCCGCCTAATTTTGTTTTAAATGCATTTGGCGATGTTAGAAAATCTGTTGACCGGGTACAGCTTGCTAAATAAATATTATCCTGGTAATCAGTTATCACTTCGCTTCTTGCATCATCGCCATAATTCCTGCGTGTTGACATAGTACCTTTAGTTACATATTTTGGAGCAATATTTACACCATCAGATCCTGAACCTCCAAATTTGCGCGATGATAAAAGCGTTCTTCCATCTTCACTAAGTTTTGCAAGAAAAATATCTAAGCCACCGCCCGGACCGTAAGTAGGAACGGTTGTTGGAAAATCTGCAGAACTTGTTCTACCCGAAATAATAAGGTTACCGCGTGAGTCAACAACCAAACTATGTGGTTGCTCATCACCACTGCCGCCAAGATAAGTTGCATACAAGGCTAATGTACCGGTTGGGTTAAACTTGATAAGTGTGATATCGCAAGCTACTCCGCCACCTTCAGTACCATCTCCTCCATTGTAAGTTTGATCGTAACCACCTACATGACGCGCATCAAAACCATTATCAAATGCAATGCCGCCGGCATAAAAATCTCCGGCATTATCATATGTTGCCGTGTAGCCCCAATCATCTGAAATACTGCCAACGAATGTTGAAAATATTTCTGTAGGATCGATAATCAGCGTACTGTTCTTATCGTAATTATCTAATTTAAAATGAACCGTATTACCACTCAACTGGAATGCTGCTTTTACTTTTGTTTTTAGATTCTTGATTATTTGATAGCTTGAAGGAATACTCTGGTAAATATCTCCTACAGAAGTATGCATAGTGAGGTTGCCATATTTGTTTAACGCCAGTCCATCAAGCCCTGAAAACTGTAGTGCGATCTTGCTTATATCAGCACCGGGTTTTATTATGATATCATATTTTAGATTGCCGTTATCTGAATAATATCTTACATCAACATTTTTATACACATTTTTGTACGTAAGTCCATTGAATATTTTGCAGCCTGTTCTCCATTTGCTGCTGTCTTTTCCAATAAAATAATTATTATAAAGACTTAAAGGTTTGTCAGGTTCGATAACAGCGTTTGTATCTGCATTTAAAAATTTGATATCGTAAGCATGGGAATGTAAAATATATTTACGAACAGCTTTTATCGCGTCCTTTCTATCAGCACTATCTCGATGCCCGCTAACATAATCTGACAGCGCTTTTAGCTGCTCTTTATTATGCAGTATTACTTTATAACCTGAAGGTTTTAAAAACAATGCGCCGCCCTTAAAATCTGTTTTGTATTTAACTGAATTGTCCCACTGGCCTTTATTCTCAACAAACTGTAAATATTGCGCCGACAAACTTTGCGTAAGTGCCGCAACCAATACAGAAATCAGTATTATTATTTTCTTCAAAGAATTTTTTATTAAGTTACGTATAAAACGCTTTCTGGATTGAATTTGTTGTCATGAAATTTTACTCCACAAAGTTTTTCCTTTTTGCGAAAAAAGGTAATTTTTTAAACCTGCATTCTTTATTTGTGATAACTCTTCGTCATCGCTTAAAACAGCCTCTGCATAAAACTTAGCAACATCAAGTAAATCTTTATCATTGACTATACTTGCCAGCTTAAAGTTTAACATTCCACTCTGTTTTGTTCCTTCAATTTCACCCGGCCCGCGCAGATCAAGATCTTTTTCAGCAATTTTAAAACCATCATTTGTAGCGCACATAATTTTCAAGCGCTCTTTTGCTTCATTACTTAATTTATATGGTGATAACAGCACGCAATAACTTTTATCATTTCCCCTTCCCACCCTGCCTCTTAACTGGTGCAATTGCGATAAGCCAAATTTTTCTGAACTTTCAATCACCATTACAGAAG
>JBDUBY010000091.1:0-5199 GCA_040003735.1 Parafilimonas sp. | reverse complement strand
ACTGCCATATTTAATCTTAACCTGTCTTCAAGTGTTGGTAAAAAATTATTGATAAAAGGCTTACCAACTGACAACGGACTTCCATCAGGCTTGCCGGTTGCTAATTGATAAGGCGCTAAGTTTGGAACACCTGTATAAAATATTGGTAACAGATCTACAGCACGCGGGCTATGATTATCAGGCAATAAAAGATCTCCATAAGCGTCTGGCGCTAGAGCAGTGCCTTCAAGAGCAGCATTACCTTTTAAAGGATATAAACCTTCTTTGCCATTACGAAAATCGTAAGTGCCTAAAGATTTTGTTTGAATACGAAGTTGAGATAAACCCGGAACTGCACCACCAAACTGGCTGTCATCCATGTATAATGCTAATTCAGGATTTTCGAAATAGCTTTCAAATTGTGCATCATCTGCTGAAGCAGAAGCATTCCACATATCTTTTTTACCGATTGGAATAACTGCCTCATTTGTTAACGGCATTCCTAATCTTGAAACCTGAATCCATGAACCCGAACCTGTATTAGTGGCTGTGGCAGAATCGAACGTTGTAATTTTTTGCCTGCTTGCAGATGCATAAACACCTATCACAAAATTCGGATCCAAAATGCTCGTTGCATCTTTTGTTGTTTTTCCATCTTTTTGTAAACTTGAAATTGGTGCTTCAATAATAATTGAATGGCAGTTAAACTTAGCCAAACCATCACGGCCAACCGGCCTGAAATTACCAACATCAAAAACGCCGCCTAAGTCAACAAAAAATGGATCATCTACAGGTCCGCAAAAAACTTTTTCTCCTGATGATGCAGTGGTAACTGCAGACATCATTAAATCATCATAGCTGGAAGCGCCTAAACCAACAGTTGTATTTTCAATTGATCTTGGACCGATATTATTCGGTGGCACAATTCCGCCACTAACAATGGTTGAAAACGTTTGGCCACCATCTGTACTTTTTTCACATTTATAAGTATCTTTTAGATTTTGTTCTCCAAGTCTTATATTAAAAAAAGTAGTAGGATCCTGGTTGGTTTGTTTAAAAGTAAAACGATAAATAATGTCATCGCCGGTTGTAGCGGTATTATTATCTACGTGAATTTCATAACGGATTCCTTCACCAAAATTATAATAATTTGGGCCGCCTGCAGGATGCTCGAAGGGAATGTAATTCGCAATCATTACAACATTATTTGTATCGCACGGGCTGCGAAAAACATAGAGGTCAGTATTATCCGCAAGCGGATCATTTGAGATTAACGGCGCCTCACGGTGAGACGATGCATACGAAGTATAACTGCCTGCAATAACGCAAACTATTATACCTGCAAAAAGTTTTATAATTCTATTCATAATATTTTTTTTAGAAGTTAGAACCTTGCTTTTATAGAATGATCAAAGCCTCTCCATGGTGTTTGCACATAAGGAAAGTTTGCTTTAAATGTGGTATCGTTTTGTGTAACGCCTGCAGTAAATCCAAGCACATTGCCCAGATCAGTTGTTACAGGGCTTTGTCCTGAGCCAACGGTATAATCATCATACCATAAACCAATAGCTGCTAATGCCACGCCACTTACAGCCTGCAGTTCAATTGTGGTTACATCATCTTCTAATCTTCTGCCGTTAGGGAAACCATCCATATTTGGAATATTCTGTAAACTTGCATCACCATCAAATCTTGGATCTGTAAGCCCTAAAACTGCGGCCTGTACAATTCCTAAACTGCTAAAGTCGGGGCTGTTTCTTGGTGTTACAGGTACTGCCATATTCAGGCGAAGCATATCACCCAACGTTGGTAAAAAATTATTGATAAAAGGCTTTCCCGGCGCAAGTGGTTCACCATCTGGTTTGCCCGTTGCTAACTGGTAAGGAGAAAGATTTGGAACGCCTGTATAAAATATCGGCAATAAATCAACTGCACGTGGACTATGATTATCCGGCAATAAAAGATTACCAAAATTAGCATCATCCAAAGCTGTTCCTTTTACTGCATTTGTTCCTTTCAAAGAGTATAACCCTTCTTTGCCATTACGAAAATCGTAAGCGCCTAAAGATTTTGTTTGAATGCGAAGTGCAGACAAAGCAGGCACTGCACCACCAAACTGGCTGTCATCCATATATAAAGCCAGTTCAGGATTTTCAAAATAAGGTTCGAAGCCAGCTTCATCAGTACTGTTTGAATACTTTGTATTCCACATGTCTTTCATGCCAACAGGAATCACAGCTTCATTAGTAAGCGGCATTCCTAAACGTGAAACCTGAACCCAATTACCTGAGTAATCCTGTACACCACCAGTATTCAATGTTTTAATTTGCTGGCGGCTTGCGCTTGCCCAAACTCCAATAACAAAATCAGCATCTAAAATATCTTTTGCTGCACCTACATTTTTGCCATCTTTCTGTAAAAGATTTATAGGAATTTGTAAAGCAATAGAATGTACATTAAATCTTGCCAAACCATCTTTTGGTTCATTTACACCATTGTTCAACGGCCTGAAACTACCAACGTCAAAAATACCACCAAGATCTACAAAGAATGGATCATCAGCAGGACCACAAAAAACTTTTTCACCACTTGATGCATCAGTAATAGCAGATGCTATAAGTTGACTGTAAGATTTGCCTAAACCAACAGTAGAATTTTCTATTGATCTTGGCCCGATGTTGTTCGGCGGCACAATGCCACTGCTTACAATAACTGAAAATGTTTTACCGCCATCAGTACTTTTTTCACAGGTATAAGTGGTCTTTATATTTTGCTGACCTAACCTGATATTAAAAAAAGTTGTTGGATCCTGGTTTTCGTGAGTGAAAGTGAACCGGTAAGTAATGTCATCGCCGGTTGTAGTTGTTTTGTTTTTAATGTGAATTTCATACCGGATGTTTTCGCCGAAAGTGTAATAATTCGGGCCACCTTCAGGCAATTCAAAGGGAATGTAATTAGCGATAATCGTTACTGTGTTTGGCTTATCCGGGCTTCGGAAAGCGTACACATCTGTATTATCAGCCAACGGGTCATTTGAAATTAACGGGGCTTCTCTGTGAGAAGACGCGTTTGAGTTTTTGGCAAACACTGTTAGTAGCGCACAAAGCACCAACAGCCTTCGACAGGAAGTGTGTAGAAATTTCATACTCATGCATCATTTTTTTTTGATTTGTAAAATTGTTTGGAGACTATATAGTTAAGAATTACGCAAATTGTATGCGCATTGGATTTTTATTTTGATATTATTCCTGTACGGAATAAATAGGATTTTTTAATTGTATATTTCAGTGTAAATATTTATTGAAAATGATATACTTCAGATAAGAATTTATGCATACGTTGCACAGTTTCTAAAACATACATAAAATATGCCATCAAAAGTTTAATTGTAATAGTAATTCACCAACTCATGATTGATATATGCTAACAATTATTTTCCTTCAACTATTTTCTTGTACGCGTTAATCGTTTATTTATCCAGGAGAATTTATAAAGTTCATAGAAAAGACATAGAAGAATAAAGCTTCAACAACCTCAAGTTAGAATTTATTCAACGTTCTTTTCAACAACTGCGCATAACATCTTTCATTTTTATAAATAATCTTTTTTATTTCACTGATTATTATTGGCTTCCCCATGTTGTGGAATTAAAAGGGAATTCTGTAGAAAGTTGGGAATTATCCCATAAATGTAAACGCCAGTTAAACATTGTTCAACTACAAGCCACTGTTATAAGTCGAGGCGTTTGGAATAAACTATAATCAGAAAATAATTAACTGTGAGTTTAGCTATAAAAAACGGCAAAGCACAATGTGCTTTGCCGTTTTTTAAAGTTAATAAATTTTATCCGTCCGCTACTTCTTAGCGTTCAAATAAAATTGTTTTATTGTACAATAAATGGCTGAACAAGCCTAAGTACTTCAATGGTGGTTAAAGGCTCATCAAAACTTTCTGATGCATCATCGAAAGTAATATCAAAACCATCTATGTTTTTAATTTGAATACCTAATTGAACGGTGTTTTCTTCGCCTGCATAGTTACCTGCTACAGAAGAACCAATGCCTGCGGTTGAGTTACCGGTAATCCATGGCCTTATGGTTTCATCATTATGATATGCAGAACGCAAACTTCTAACATAAGATGCATGCCTTGCTTCAACCGAATGTATTTGCAATGCGGCTGTAAGTACAGTATCATTCATTTGCGCATGTGTTGCCTGGCCTTTGTATGCACGTACTCCTGTATCTTCTAAAGTTTGAGACACTGCTAAAAAAGTGGCATAATCTGAAAACACAGTTGGGAAAGTTCCACCGGCTGTAAAATCAAATGTGGGCGACTTTTGAGGTGTTCCGCCTAATGCAGTAATTGTAGAAGAAAGAAAAGCTACATGTTCGTTTTCATGTTGCTGAATAATCATGTATCCCTGCTTTGCATTTCCTTCCGGTATTAATCCGGGTGTATTAACGCCAGCAGTATAAAATTGAGATTCCAAATGTTCCAGCACCAAAGCAAAATTTAAAACCTGTGTAATGGTATAGCTTGTTTGCCCGTAAGCTTTTTTAAACATACCACCTAATGCAAGCGGCAAAGCTGTTAACGCAATCTTGCCACCTATACGTGCAAATTCTTTCATAGAATCTCTGCGCGAATCAAGACGGTTATAAATTTCCGGATCTTGTTTTTCTAAATCAGAAAATATTTGTTGAAGATTCATAATAGTTGTGTTTAAATGTTGAAAGGAAAAGATTTCATGTCAGGCATTGTTTTTAAAAAAGGAGAGATTGCCTGTACTACCACGTAAGGTTTGCTGGCAAGATCCAATCCATTTGAATCGATAACAGTACTGTCTGCAAATGAAAGTGGATCTATTAAATCTCTTATATACGCAGCATGCCTTGCTTCAACAGAAACAATTTTGCCGGCTGCCACCAAATAGTCAGGCGTCTTTATAGCATATGCAATACCATTGTATGCAGATACGCCAGTGTCTTCAAAAGTTTTTGATGCACTTAAAACACTCATCCTGTCAGAAAAATTGATAGAGCTGAAATCAAATTCCATATCAGGAATTGCTTTGCTGCCTAAAGCAGTTTTAAAAAATTCTCTGTGAGCGGTTTCATGTTTCATAATTTGTTCAAACCGCATTTGTTCATTTGCAGTACCGCCGGAATAAAAATTGTTAGTTACCATAATATAAAACGCGGCTTCTAATTGTTCAAG
>JBDUBY010000219.1:0-5246 GCA_040003735.1 Parafilimonas sp. | reverse complement strand
TTATAATAAAAACGTGCACTACTATATAAATAATCTTCAGCATGTTCAACGATGCCCGCACGTACGGGATTATTATGAATGTATTCTGTTCTTTGCTTCCACATTTTTTCATTACTCAATTCAACTGCATGATAATCTTGTTGCCAAAACTGGTAAGTTTTATTATTGCTGTTTCTTGCACCGGCGTAGGCAAATTTTTTAATCAGCCATTCCTTCCTGCTTTCATTTGAATTAATTATTTGTTCTATGATTTGCTTAGCCGTAAATTTTTTAAAGTCTCTTATAATATCCCATCTGCATTGCATCCTGTTTTTTCCAACAACTGATTTTTAACTCAATAAAATTATCAGCAATGCAAAGCGGTTATGGCTTATGAAATAATTAAAAGGCTAAAAGAAAGTAATCAAACAACAATACTTAAACAATTACAAACAGCAGTAACTGAAAAAGAAAAGGCTAAAGGGCAATTGCACAAAGTATTCGAAGAAAGTTTTGATGCAAAAAGTATAGATAACAAAAAGTTCTTTTTACAAAAGATCAATTACATACATTTAAATCCGGTTAGAGGAAATTATAAGGTATAGGTTAGTTGTTTCGCTATATAAAATTATCAATGCTTATGTTTAAAAATAATTTTAAATTAACTCATTTTGTTTTGCTAATGAGTTTGCTTAATTTTTTATTCTTTCACTATCCTTTTTACAGTTTTGTCTTTAAAAACGTTGACTATAAAAGTTTGAACGGCATTATTATTATTACCAGTTTAATTATTCTAATGCTGGTTGCAAATGCTTTTGCTTTTTACCTGGTTTTTTCTCTGTCGCGTTTTGTTGGAAAATTTTTATTGGTTTTATTCTTTATTATCAACGCTATGGCAGTTTACTTTATTAATACTTATAGTGTTATAATAGACGAGAGTATGATTGGTAATGTACTTAATACCAATTACCAGGAGGCGAGTAGTTTCTTTTCTATAAAACTTATATTGTATATAATTGTGCTGGGTGTTATTCCTGCCATTTATATTATTAAAGTAAAAATTATAAAAGAAACATTGAAGCGTTTTTTAATTACATTTTCGGTTGTGCTTTTATTTATGCTAACCATGGTATATGCAAATGCAAGCAATTGGTTGTGGATTGATAACCATTCAAAAGTATTAGGCGCGCTTGCAATGCCCTGGTCTTATACCGTAAACATTTCTCTTTTTTATATTCACAAACATCAAAAAAATGAAAAGGAGATTTTGTTACCAAATGCTACAATAAAAGATAATAAAAAATCGGTGTTGGTATTAGTGATAGGAGAATCTGCAAGAAGCGAAAATTTTTCTTTGTATGGGTATAATAAGAACACGAACCCATTGCTTTCTAAAACACCCGGTGTATATCATTTTAATGCTACATCTTGTGCCACTTACACTACAGCAGGTGTAAAATGTATTTTAGAACCTACCAATAGTGATAAGTTATATGAAATTTTACCCAATTACTTATATAGAAATAATGTAAACGTAATTTGGAGAACTACAAACTGGGGACAGCCGCCACTGCACATAAAAAATTTTCAGGACAAAGATTCTTTAACTGCAAATTGTAAGGGCGAAAATTGTGATTATGATGAAGTTCTTTTAACTGGACTAAAAGAGCAAATATTAGCCAGTACAAAAAATAAAATACTGATAGTGCTGCACACAAGTACAAGTCATGGTCCTGAGTATAGTAAGAAATATCCACCTCAGTTTGAGACTTTTAAACCTGTTTGTAATAGTGTTGAATTAGGAAAATGCTCTCACGAAGAGCTGATAAATGCTTATGACAATACAATTGTTTATACTGATTACATTTTATCTAAAGTAATTGATGATTTAAAACAATTAAAAGAGTATAACAGTGCTATGATTTTTCTTTCAGACCATGGAGAATCTTTAGGAGAAAAAAATCTGTACACTCACGGCTTACCTTTAAGTATGGCACCAAAAGAACAATATCAAATTCCTTTTATTGTTTGGGTATCTGATAGTTCGAAACAACTTAAGCCCGAAACAACAATATCTCAGAATTATGTGTTTCACAGTGTCTTAAATTTTTTAAACATACAAAGCCCTGTTTATAATGAAAATATGAACATTTTTAAATAATTAAAACAGACGTCGCGTCATTAATAATGCTGTTCAAAACTTTAATTCTAAGGGATTATGTTGTCAACGTATAATACGTGAATAAAAAATGGAAACTTGCATTGGGTGCGCAACATTGAAACCTCAACTCAGCGAAGTGTTCGAAAAGTCCCCAGCTCGGCGAAGTGTTCGGGTCTCTCGGCGAATGTTTTCAACTTCGCCGCATCTATATTAAAGTTTGTAACTTTTATTCAGCCTGCAGCCATACAATAAACGAAGTTTAAAAATTCCTTCCCTACAATGTCTTTTTAGCAAAGCCATAACCCTGCTGAAACATTAAAAGTCGCTGCGATTTCAACCCTGCAGGAAAAATAACTTGCAAATGAGGAGTTGCCAAACACTAACAAATTCTATTTTTCGTTTGGCAAATATGATAAAACCTACAACATGTTTTTTCATTTTTTCCAGTCTGTTGTTGGTAGTATTTGCAAAAGCACAGGATCCGCATTTTGGCGGGCAGCAGGTTATGAATATCTGGTATAACCCGGCATTAAAAATCAATAAATTTCCGCTTGTTCATATTAACATGCGCAGTGTTTCGTACCCAAATATTATTTCTTATACCAGTAAAGCAATAACTTTTGAATTGCCTTTTGTTGGTAAGAATGTAACTGATTATAATAATATTTCTTTTGTGAATTTCTCTGCCGGAATCAGTACAGATAATGCAAGCAATCAATTTATGACTGCCTCCAGCGCAATGATGTCACTATCCTATGCGATGCCGTTGAATGATTACAACACATATGTGGCGCTGGGATTCCAGGGAAATTACTCATTCAACCGGGTTGGCACCGGCACAACTTCTGTTTTCCCCGATCATTTTGATAAATACGGAGCACTTGGCTGGTCAATGATGATTGATCCTGCGCTGTCTGATTTGAATTACGACTATTTCTCAGCCGGCATAGGTGCTGCTATTTTTCAAGATGGAGAACAAAAACAATGGTATATCGGCGGATCGGTTCGCTATTTCAACCATCCTTATACAGAATGGAGTCATACAAACCAACTGGCTTCAAAAGATGGAATGCAGGCTGGTTATACAATTCCTGTAAGTATTTTAAGTTCTATCAGCGGCTATGGCAACTTTACATGGCAGGCGGGTATCAATGAACAATTTATTGCAGTGCGCTATATTCATCATTTCAATGACACTTCTCATAACGCATTTTCATTTGATCTCGGTTACCGCGCAAGTGATGCGCTGGTACCGGGCGCATCACTTGCGATTGGCGCAAGCCAGGCAGCTTTTTATTATGAGATTAATTTGTTTGATAATAATTATCATCGCAAAGCTTTTGGGTTTTCTTTCAGGTTTAATTTTTTTAAAGATTAAGCCTGGCTCGGCTTAGAATGTTTAACTGTTTGGCGTAGTCTCCTGACTACGTCGAAGCCTAAGCAAATCTCAGATTTGCATTTACAATTACGACTGGTTATTAGCTTAATAATATGAAACAATTAAATCCCCCGTACTGGCGCAAGTATGCAGGGTTTGCAATGAGCGCGGCGTACTTGTGCCTTGCTATCAAAACAATACATTTTCAGAAAGGTAATTATAATACAGGCACAAATATCTAAACACACAAAACCAACGCTGCATACTTGCGCCAGCAACATTGAATATTTATTTTATCCTTTACAGGATTCGGATAACATTAAACTCAACTTATTTTTTCGCAAATGCGATACCGTTAAATACAACAATGCTCTTACCAGCTGTATTGGTTATACCAACAAGATAAATCCGGATGATTCTTGAGTTTACGAACTACAGTATTCGACAGTTATTAAAGCCATCAAAAACTCAACAAATAAAATTCTTAAAAAAAACAGTGTGTGTACCTTTTGATACCGTCTTTGGCTTTTTAAACAAGTAATATTGTATCACTAACCAGAAACACAAAAACATGAAAACATTACATTGCAGAGATGCGGGCTTTGATTGTAACTATATTATACATGCAAATACAGAAGCTGAAGTATTAAACCAGGCATCAAAGCATGTTACTGAAGTGCATGGCATAACCATTAACGAAGAGATGGTTGAACAGGTAAAAGCATTAATAATAGAGGAAGAAGAAAAGATAGAATGATGCAAAAGTTGCAGGCGCTTTATTATAAACAGCACAATATTATTTTTCGTACCGTTACTAACCAAACTGTTTTATATGGAAAACACATACAATCTTTTTGAGAAATTAAATTTCTTTTCGGAGCCTGAATTCCAGGATGAAATTTTGAATCATTGTAAAGTCACTTCTTTTAAAAAAGGTGATGTAATTGTGCGTGAAGGGCAATATGTAAAATTTCTTCCGATAGTTATTGAAGGTAACATAAGGGTTTTTCAGCAAAATGAAGACAGGGAAGTTTTGTTATATTATGTGCGGGCTCTTGAAACCTGCACCATGTCTCTTGCCGCTGCTTATTTTGATAATAAAAGTACTTCGCATGGTATAGTGGTAGAACCTGCTGAAGTGCTTATTTTTCCCGCATCGCTCATCATGCAATGGCAGTTAAAATATCCTTCCTGGAATAAGTATGTAATGCGGATGTTTAGAGTAAGGTATGATGAATTGATAACTTCTTTTCAAAATGTTGTGTTCGAGCATATTGATGTACGGGTGATGGAATACTTAAAGAAAAAAAGTATAGAAAATAATAACAAGATAATTAGTCTATCTCATCAAAATCTTGCTGATGAACTTGGTACTACAAGAGTAGTAATATCGCGTATTCTTAAACAATTTGAAAACGATAGAAAAATTAAAATATCCCGCGCTGCTATTGAATTGTGCAGTTGAACAATTAAAAAACCTAATAACTTTTACTGATACCAATATAGCAAATTGGTATAGACAGGCAACTGGCTTGACAGGACTTTTACCTTTTACAATCATATAAATCTTTCTTCAGCATACTTAGCGTAAAATTAAATCAACAGTAGAATTTATATTCTACACATTCTTATTCTACACACTTTAAAATTTTTATTATGAAATGTCATGTTCTTACAGGCATAGCTTTTCTGTGCCTTTCAGTTTGCATTTATGGACAGGATGCCAAT
>JBDUBY010000081.1:0-5249 GCA_040003735.1 Parafilimonas sp. | reverse complement strand
GGAAGATATGATGCTATGAACGGGCTTGTTTTATTGGGCGATGGTAAAGGAAATTTTAAGCCACAATCTATAATGCAAAGCGGTATTTATTTGCCAGGCAATGCAAAAGTATTGGTGAGGTTAAGAGGCGCAGATAATCATTATTTAATTGCGGCTTCTCAAAACAAAGGTCCGCTGCAATTGTTTCAATTAAATAAACCATATAAAAATTTTGTTCAGCTAAAACCAAATGATAAAACAATTTTGATTCATTTAAAAAATGGCAAAACAAGAAAAGAAGAAGTGTATCATGGTGATTCTTACTTATCACAATCATCTTCATTTATCCCGGTGAATGATGCGATAACATCAATTGATATTATCAATGATAAAAATGAAAAAAGAACTTTAAATTTTAAGTAAGAATTTTCTTTAAATGGACTACAATTTAAATCACAAGACATTTTTATACTTCGCAGCATCATCAATTACCAAAACCCAATCTTGTCCATAACCGGATGATGGTGGAGTAAATTTTTTTGTTCCATTATTTTTAATATTTCCAAGATCAGTTGTTTTACCATCACGCGGATTATACCAATATGCATGTAATGTTGTTCCTGAAATTTTATTAAGATAAACAGTAAAAGATTTTCCTTCACTTGTATAAATAAATGCATAATCGTTGCCGCGTGTTGCCTGTATTCTTTCTGATGGAGTTAAGTTACTTTCTTCAATCAATGATTGGTCAGGAACTCTTTCCAGCATCGGATGTGATTCAATTAGCTTTCTTACAAATTGCATTTGATTAGCGCCGGGCAAATTCATTGCATCCTGCCAATTTATTGCAGCTCCATTTACAGCTTCATATTTTGGCGAATGAAATTGCCATATATCATGGCAGCCATACGTATTACCAAATGCGCCTGCAAACACATCGAGATATGCATACTTTCTCACATCGTAAGCACTGCTTTTCCCAAGGTCTTTTACATTAAAACAAACCGGGTGATCTTCATACAAAGACTCGCCATCAATTACAGGTTTTGTTGGCTGCATATTGTAAGCAAGCTGAATTTTACCATACACATCCAAATCACGGCAATGACCGTTTTGAAACATATTAAATCCCAGCCATGCTTCATGATGAAACCAAGTGGCAGAACCTGAATCACAGGGCTGCGGATGATAGGTAATAATGGCTTTATTATTTGTTGCTTCCATAATTCCATCGCCCATTGCATTCCAAATGGCAACATCATTTTCATCACGCGGATTTCTGTCGCCACCTAAAACCCAAATTATATTTGTTTTATTTTTATAACGGTTGCCAATCCAGTTGCCATACATTTTTGCATTTGCTGTATTAAATATTTCAGGTCCTTTTCCCCAGGTTCCTTTATTAATTTTATCAGCCCATGTTGGTAACATTGCAATGTTTAAATTGTATTCGTTGGCTTTATCAACCACATAATCAACCTGTTTAAAATAAGCTTCATTTGGTTTTGTCGGATCATCATCAATCAAAGGTTTATCGCCATTAGCGTTGGGTGTATGCAAGCCATCCATCTCTGCAAGCACCACAGCTTGTATTACTGTAAAACCCTGTGCTGCTCTGCGTTTCAGGTATTCATCTGCTTCATCTTTTGTTAAGCGATGAAACAATTCCCAGCCTGTATCTCCGAGCCAATAAAATGGTTTTCCATCTTTTAAAATATAACGATGATTATCGCTGATGGTAAATTGCGCGAAGCCTTGAATTGTAATAAAAATGATGATGAGAAAACAAAGTATTTTTTTCATAATGACAAATTATGTACTGATTTTGTATTGCTGATTCTTAACTAAGAGTTGCAGTGTGCGACGCAACAATGCTCAATAGTTATTCAACTGCTGGTTACATAAAAATAATCTTTACGCTACTTATGAATAACATAATTATTACCTGCTTTTGCATCGAATGAATAAATATTATTTCCTTCATTATGTAACACAACAGCCTTATTATTTAAATATATTTTATAATGATTCTGCAATTTGATTTTGCAATTTGTGCTCTGCTTTGATAGTAAGCTTGCAGTTGTCAATTGATGATTCTGCCAATTAATATCAACCACAAAACCACCTCTTGCACAAAGCCCCTTTACAGAACCATTTTTAAATTCAGTTGGCAATGCAGGCAACAAATCAATAATTCCTGTTTGCGATTGCAACAACATTTCTGTAACAGCAGCGGTGATGCATGTGATGCCATTAAGAATAACGCCGGGCACTTCGCTGTTGAATAAGTTAGGATATAAACCTAAATTATTTATGGGCGATTTACTTTGTGCATCTACATAATGCAGTTGATATTGCAACGTTTGCATGGCACTATCACCTTCATACAATCTTGCCCAGCAAGCAGCCTTCCATGCAAAGCCCCAACTGCCATTTGTTTTTAATCTTAACGTCAATGCTTTCTTTGCTTCGTCTGCAAGTTCTGGCGTTGTTAATGGTGAAATTTCTGAGTCTGGAAATACTGCATACATGTGTGACAGATGACGATGCGCAGGGTCAGTTGAACGCCAGTCCTGCGACCATTCTAACAGGTTTCCATTTTTGCCGATTGGATAAGGCGCTAACTTTTTATAAGCGTTTTGAACACTATCAACGAACGAATTTTTAATGTGCGAAATGTTTGCAGTTTTAATGATGTTGGAAAATAAATCTTTTATCAATTCAATATTATTTGTTGTGTTCACACTTGTTTGCGCAGTGTCACCATTGTCGGTTATAAAAGTATTTTCTGGCGAAAAAGATGGAACAGAAATTAGATATTTACCACTGCTGTCAGGTATTAACCAATCAAGGCAAAACTGTGCAGCACCTTTCATAATTGGGTATGCATTGTTGCGCAAAAAATTTGTATCCAATGTAAAAAGATAATGTTCAAAATAATGTTCGCATAACCACGCACCGCTCATATTCCAGTTTGCCCAATGCGGATTGCCTTCGCCCCAATTGCCCACTGGCGAAGACTTTCGCCAGATGTCAGTGTTGTGATGCGCACACCATCCACGCATACCATAATTTATTGAAGCCGTTTTATATCCGTTTTCTGAAAGCTCTTTTATCAGTTGCAGAAATGGTTCGTGCATCTCAGATAAATTATTTGTTTCAACAGGGTAATAAAACATTTGCGCATCATGATCAATGCACCAATTGCTGCTGTATTCAGGGCGAAGTTTTTCATTCCATAAACCTTTTAAATTAGCAGGCTGTCCGCCCGGTCTTGAACTGGCTATTAATAAATATCGCCCATACTGAACAATCGTTGATAATAATTGTGGGTCAAATTCATTGGGCATTTTTTTCAATTGTTCATCTGTTGGCAAGTCTGCATTTTTGCTTTCACCAAAATTGTAAGTCACCCGTTCATAGATTGGTTTGTAATCACTGATATGATTTGAAAGCAATGTTGAATATAATTTTGATGAAGCATTATTCATTGCAGCATCTGCAATTGCAGATGCATTTTTTCCATACGTTACCGGCGATACATTATAACCATTAAAACTAGTTGCTGATGTTATTAAAATCGTTGCTGCATCAGCGTTTTTAACATGCAGCGAAGAATCATCCGCAAAAATTTTCCCGCCTTCATTTATAATTTTCAAACAAACTTCAAAGGTCATTCCTTCACCGGCAGCATCGCTTGCATATTGAATTGCGTCCGCATCTTTTATCTTCCACAGATAAACAGGCTCAACATGCTTTGGCGCTTTACCGCTTAATATAATTTCATTATCCTTTATTGTTTTCATTGAATAATGAAGTTTGCTTGTAAGCAGTATATCAAAGCTGATGGCAGCATTTTTATCCGCCTCATTTCTTATCACGATTACTTTACCAGGAAAGCTTGCAAATACAGTTCTTTTAAATGTTATGTTGTTTGATTGAAATGTTGTTGTAGCAATTGCACTATCAAGATTTAATGCCCGTTTATAATTCAACGAATCATTTATATCGTGATAATGAATAAACAAATCAGCCATTGGCATATAACTTTCTGTGTATGGTCCCTGCATGAATTTGCAAAGGCTATCCGCTTTTTTATATTCACCATTTAGTGCGGCTTCACGAACAAGCGGCAAATATTCTTTTGCGCCAGGATTATTCCATTTTATATCCGGCGAACCAGACCATAATGTTTGTTCATTCAAAGAAATATATTCATCACGCACTCTCCCATAAATCATTGCGCCCATTCTTCCATTACCAACAGGTAATGCTTCATTAAAATTAATAGCAGGTTTTGTGTACCACAAAATATCAGCATTGTACTGAGCTGTTACTTCATAACAATTCAGGAAAAAAATTGCAAGGCAACAAAAAATAAATCTTCGTTTAAACATGAAAGCAATAAATAAAAAGCAATGTTTATCTATAATTCAAATTAAGTGTACTGTACTATACCGCATACAATATTAGATTATAAAACTATCTTGCCTGTCTTATATCAAACAATAATTATTCTATGTTTAAAGTATTGCTTGCTGTTGTTTTTGTTTTACTTTTTTCTATCACACATGCACAAACTTCATTAACCAAAAATCTTTTTCAATTCGATAGTACATCATCGCCGCGATGGTCAAGCTTTGAAAATCCAACAGCAGAAAAAGGCAAAGCAGCTATGGAAAATAATGGAGCAAAAGGGCATCCTTCAGATGAAATAAATCCTGGTGAAACAAAAGTGTTATTGAATACAAAAGGCGCCGGCATTATTAATAGAATTTGGATAACCATTGATGACCGTTCACCTGAAATGTTACGTTCATTAAAACTTGAAATATTTTGGGATGATGCTTCGAAACCAGCTGTGAGTGTGCCTTTCGGCGATTTCTTTGGAATAGGTTTGGGCAAGACTGCAACATTTCATAATTCATTGTTTGTAAATCCTGAAGGGCGTTCTTTCATTTGTTATATACCTATGCCTTTTAAAAAATCTGCACGCATACAGGTTACAAATGAAAGTAATAAAAGACTTACGCATATTTTTTATGATGTGGATTTTCAGCAAACACCGTGGCATAGTGATAACTTATATTTTCATGCATACTGGCACCGCGATACTGCAACAAAACTTGCAGAAGATTTTGAATTGTTGCCGCATGTAAAAGGTAAAGGAAGATTTCTTGGTGTGAATGTTGGCGTGTTTGCAAACCCAATTTACGAAAATCATTGGTGGGGCGAAGGTGAGGTAAAAATGTATTTGGATGGTGATACAA
>JBDUBY010000397.1:0-5251 GCA_040003735.1 Parafilimonas sp. | reverse complement strand
TTGCTTTCTGCTTGCTGTTTTATATAGATAAGTGATATCTCAATGCCTCCACGACTTTCTGAAGCAGTTTTAAGATTTGAAGTATTAATATCATAAGAAACGCCTACACGCATGCCGCTGAATTCTAAACCGATGTATGGTATAAGTGCATCACCAAAACGTACCCAGCCGCCGCCATAAAAACTGGTTGGATTATTATCATCAGGATTGCCTGCAATGAATTGCATTGCTCCGCCTAAAAGTGCTTCGTGCGCTCCGGCCTGAGTGCTATACAAACCGCTTAAATGAAGTGTGGTTGTAACGCCAACCGGGAAATAGCCGCCGGCATGCAACGTGGCACGTGGATATAAATTGTAATTAATTCCGGTAAATTCCTGCTTCGGACGATTGATGTGATACAAACTTACGCCTGCATAAAAATTATTTTTGTCTGTTGTGCTCGCAGTATATAAAAGGCCTGCATTTACATCAACATAATTTGCTTTGAGCGTTGAGTTGTTGAAAAGTTCTTCTGTCGGTTTTGTAAAACCTGCTGATGTTAACTGATCTTCAAAAGTTAACTTAGAAGTATTGATGAGCATGTTGGAGTAGGTTACCTGAAAACCTGCGCCTAACTGATGATAACCATCTTCATCCAAACCTTTATGATAAGCTGTTGAAACAGAAAAATAATTGAATCCTACAGCGCCGGCTGCGCTTTTATCAGTATAACCCATAAATCCTAAACCCCAGATATCTGTTGAAGGAATTTGGTTTGTAAGAATTGGAAAATCAACAGAAGCAGTTCCGGTTTCATAAGCCCGGTTAATAGTTGGCCATTGATTGCGGTAATTAACTGCAGCGCGAACCTGGCCGTTGAACTTGCCTGTAAATGCAGGATTAAGCGTCATTGGCGAAGAAAAGAATTGCGAAAAATGAGGATCCTGGGCCATTACATTAGCAGCAAGCAGTATAAAAGAAATCGTAACTAAAATTTTCATCACTTAACTTTTTGGTTGATCACGCACAACAGTTTAAAGGGTTTCTCCGGATACGATGATTAGACTGCTTAAAATAAAATATAGCTGCTTGTTTTATCAGAACTGTGTTTTTGTTCCGAAAGCTAAATCGCCCGCATCGCCCAAACCCGGAACAATATAGCCTTTAGCAGTTAGTTCATCATCAATATCTCCGCACCAAATATATAAATTTTCACCAAATTCTCTTACAATATACTCAATACCTACAGATGCAGCAATTGCAGAAACGATGTGAATCTGTGAAGGGTTGCCATTGTCTTTTAAAGCATGTAATGCGGCAGCAAGTGATGCACCTGTTGCTAGCATTGGATCAGAAATAATAAGAATGCGATCAGTAAGTGTTGGAGTGCTGATATATTCAAGATTTATTTCAAAACTTCCATCCCGGCGATGTTTGCGATAGGCAGAAATAAATGCATTGTCTGCTTTATCAAAGTAATTAAGCAAACCCTGGTGCAATGGCAAACCTGCACGTAATATAGTTGCTAAAACAGGTTGATTTTGCAGTAATTTACTGTTATGAATGCCAAGTGGTGTTTGAATTTCCTGTTCTTCCCATGGCAATATTTTGCTTATTTCATAAGCAATTACCTCACCAATCCGTTCAAGATTTCTGCGAAAACGCATACGGTTGGTTTGAATTTCTACACTGCGTAATTCGCTCATCCAGTTAGTTAAAACGCTGTGTTTTGTGCTTAGGTTGGTAACCATTGCACGAAGATAAATTAGTTTTTTTTGTATTTAATTAAGCCTTATTAAATAAATAATTCCGTTTTTAAAGCGATGCTGCATGTTTTTTCGTATTCTTTTAATAAAAGATTTGCAGCAAAATTGGAGCAACGATTCTAACTTGCCGTTATCCAAAACAAAACGTTTAGTTATTTGTTGATATTAGAGAACGCCATTTAACTGCAGGTAACAATCATATTAAGATGAAAAATTATTTTAAAATTCTCTGTATCGCATTACTTTTTATAAATTTTAGCTGCAAAAAAAACGTCACTGCAAATGATATAAACCAAATTGATGCAGTAGCAAAAAGCAACAATGAAACAATTGTTTTTGGTGCTGTTGGAAGGCAGAAAGTTATTAATCTGCCAACCGGCGATTTTACGTATCCCACGTCAAAGGCATTGCTTTGGGTTCCGCGGCCATACCTCGCAAATCAGAAACTAAACAAGCGTTTTCCTCTTATAATTAATCTGTATGGCCAAGGCCAGTGCGGAACAGATTTAAACCTTATGTTTCAGGATAATACAATGAGTTCTTACATTGCCAACGGCTTTAATGCAACCGCTACAAACCCTGTTGACGGCAAAAATTATTCTTTTTTTGTATGCAGTCCGCAATGTCCAACTTCGTGGGGGTGGAGCGCTTCACAGGTTAATGTTATGCTACAAACGCTAATTGCCAGATTTCCTATTGATGAATCCAGGATTTATATAACAGGCTTTTCATCCGGAGGTTGGGGTTTATGGAGCTGTATAACCGATAATAAAAAACTTGCTAAGCAATTTGCTGCAATAGTTCCGATAAGTTCTGCATCAGCCGATCATCCTGATGAAATAACCAATGTTGATGAATATGAGATTGCTTGTTTAAGTGTTTGCGGAGACCAGGATGCTTTCTATCCTAATTCTGTTAATTACACAAATATCATCAACTCAAATCATCCTAAAATTCCGGCAATACTCAATACACTTAAAGGTGTTGGCCACAGCGCATGGGTTCAAGCCTATGATCCTGCATGGAAGCAAACAAATGGTTTAAATATTTATGAGTGGATGTTGCAGTATAAAAAATAAAAATCTTACAATTTATTTCTTCCTAAAGAAAATTCTTATTGGCACACCGGTAAAATCAAATGAAGCGCGTAATTGATTTTCTAAATAATTTTTATAAGGTGTTTTAATTTCGTCAGGGTAATTGGTAAAGAAAGCAAACGAAGGCACAACTGTTGGCAATTGCATAATGTATTTAATTTTTACAGTATGCCCACGTACAACCGGTGCATGAAATGCTTCAACAGCTTTTAGCATTACTTCATTTAATTTACTTGTAGCAATTCTGCGTTTACGGCTATCATAAACCTGCAACGCAATTTCCATTGCTTTAAAAATTCTTGTTTTTTCTTTTGCTGAAATAAATAACACGGGCACATCGGTAAACGGAGCAATCTTCTCTTTTAGTTTAGTTTCGTATTCTTTAGAAGTTTTTGTTGATTTTTCTACAAGATCCCATTTGTTTACTAATAAAACAATGCCTTTTCCTTTCCTTGCAGCCAACGAAAAAATATTTACATCTTGTGCCGTAAACCCTTTCTCTGCATCTAAAATCAGCAGGCAAACATCTGCTTCATCCATTGCTTTTATTGCGCGGATTACAGAATAAAATTCAAGGTCATCTTTCTCTTTATTCTTCTTGCGTAAACCCGCAGTATCAATCAGTACAAAATCTTTTTGAAATAAATTATAATGTGTATGAATTGTATCTCTTGTTGTACCTGCAATATCACTTACAATTGTTCTTTCTTTTCCAATCAATGCATTAAGCAAAGAAGATTTGCCAACATTTGGCTGACCAATTATAGCGAAACGTGGCAATTCATCTTCCGTTTTTTCTTCGTCAATTTTTTCGGCAGGAATTAGTTCCGCAATCGCATCAAGTAATTCGCCGCTGCCGCTTCCCGTCATGCTGCTGAGAAAAAAAATTTTATCAAAACCGAGGCTATAAAATTCTGTTGCTTCTAATTGTCGCTCATTATTATCAACTTTATTTACTGCAAGAAAAACAGGTTTGGTTGTTCTGCGCAATACTTCAGCCATGCTTTCATCGAGTGTTGTAATACCCGTAGCAACATCAGTCATAAAAATTATTGCATTAGCTTCTTCAATAGCAATTTTAACCTGTTTGCGAATTTCTGTTTCAAAAATATCCACACTATCAGGAACAAAGCCACCTGTGTCAATTACATTAAATATTTTGCCATTCCAGTCTGCAATACCATATTGCCTGTCGCGTGTAACGCCGCTTATGTTATCAACAATCGCTTTACGTTGTTCCAACAAACGATTGAACAATGTGCTTTTACCAACGTTTGGCCTTCCTGTTATTGCTATTGTAAAACCCATAATTTAGCTTTTAGCTTTTGGCTTTTAGCCTTTATCTTAATTAATAACCGTATTCTTTTAATTGAAAATCATTATCTCTCCACTTAGGTTTTACCTTAATAAAAAGTTGTAAAAATATTTTTTGCTGAAGAAATTTTTCAATCTCAATTCTTGCCAATGTGCCGAGTTGCTTTATCATTTTTCCGCCTTCACCTAATAAGATTGCTTTTTGACTTTCGCGCTGTACAATTATATCAGCCTGTATTTTTATTAATGTTTCTTTTTCTTTGAACTCATTTATTATAACTGCAGTTTGATAAGGAATCTCTTCACCAAACAATTCATATATTTTCTCGCGGATCATTTCACCTGCAAAAAATTTTGTAGGCAGATCCGTTAATTCATCTTCATTATAAAATGGTTCGCCCTCAGGTACCAATTCAATTATGCATGATAAAAGCTCATCTAAATTTATTTTATTTAAAGCTGATATCGGGATTACTTTTTTGTATGATGATGACTCAGTAAAAGCAGCAATCAATTCTTCAACTTTATTCTTTTTTAGTTTATCCGTTTTATTTAAAACAAGTATTGAAGGCACTTTTAAATTTAAGCTTTGAAACAACTCTTTCGTTTCATTAATATCTTTTGTAGCATCCGCAATTAACAAAGCAATATCCGCATCTTCCAATGCACTTTTTACATTTTGCATCATGCGCTGATGCAGTTTATATTTTGGTTCGATGATGCCAGGCGTATCAGAAAAGATTATTTGATACTCACCTGGTTCTGTGAGGAATGCTTTTATACGATGCCTTGTGGTTTGAACTTTGGATGAAACAATCGCCATTTTTTCACCAACCAAAGCATTTAATAAAGTGCTTTTGCCTGCATTAGGTTTACCAAATATGTTTACGAAGCCAGATTTCATGCTGAATAAAAAATCAATTGTACAAGTGTGCGACGCAACGGAAGTTTAATAGATGCACAATTGCTAAGTTTATAAAATAAAAAAATCCCGCAAAGCGGGATTGTGGTTTTGTTGCGAGGATAGGGATCGAACCTATGACCTTCGGGTTATGAGCCCGACGAGCTACCGCTGCTCTACCTCGCGATATATAA
>JBDUBY010000122.1:0-5257 GCA_040003735.1 Parafilimonas sp. | reverse complement strand
ATGAAAGCTTCCTGCATAATTTACTTACTCAACTCACAGAAAAATTTGAAAATAACCCGCATTCACCTTCGCTGGTTTCAAAACTAGATGAAGATTATGTGAGCAATATGATGAAAGCAATTATTGCTTTTGAAATTGAGATCACTTCTATAGAACACGTATTTAAATTAAGCCAGAATCGTGATGAAAAAAGTTATGAGAATATTATTGAACAGTTAAAAGATGGGAGTGAAGATGAACAAACTATTGCAGCAACTATGAGAGAAAATAAAGCGAATGTATTCGGTAAATAATTTTTCGATTGAAAATAAATAATCAATCTTCGTTTTAATGAACCGCAAACAATTAATAGAACAAATCAAAATAAAGCAATCTTATTTATGTGTTGGGCTTGATACAGATGTTGCAAAACTTCCTGCCCATCTTCAATCAAATCCGAATGCAGTTTTGGAGTTCAATAAAGCAATTATTGATGCAACAAAAAATTATTGCATCGGTTATAAAATCAACACAGCATTTTATGAAGTGCTTGGCGTAAAGGGTTGGAAGATTATAGAAGAAACCGTTGCACATATTCCTTCAACTCACTTTAAAATTGCAGATGCAAAACGCGGCGATATCGGCAACACATCTGCGCAATATGCCAAAACTTTTTTTGAAACTTTTTTGTTTGACGCTGTAACGGTTGCGCCGTATATGGGCGAAGACAGCATTCGGCCTTTCCTCGATTATAAAGATAAATTTACGATTGTGCTTGGCTTAACTTCAAACAAAGGCGCAAACGATTTCGAGTATTTAAAAACAAATGATGGCACATACTTTTATGAGAAGATCATAAGCACAATTTCATCCTGGTCAACGCCTGAAAATTTAATGTTTGTTGTTGGTGCAACACAAACAAAAGAGCTTGAAAACATTCGCAAAATTATTCCTGAAAACTTTTTATTAATTCCCGGCGTTGGTGCGCAGGGCGGAAGTTTAAAAGAAGTAAGTAAATATGGAATGAGTAAGGATTGCGGCTTAATTATTAATGCAAGCCGTGCTGTAATTTATGCTTCCAAAAAAGAAGATTTTGCAGAAGCAGCTGCAAATATTGCAAAGCAATATCAGCATGAAATGAAGGACTATTTAGCCAGCTTTAGTATTTAATAGCATCACGGTTGTGTCACTCACTTGTGCTGTATAATTTTATGTCATCAACGAGTTTTTCATTTCACATACACTTCAATAGTTCCGTTAGTCGGCCTTCGCGGTGCAAGAAAGCTATCAACTTTATTATAATAAACCTGCAAAGAATCTCTTATTCTGAAAGGATAAAAATTATTTAATCCGGGAACGTTTTCAAACAATACAACGTCATATTGTTTGCTTTTAATCTTGTAGCAAAAATCAGTGCATTGTTTATTAAACATACAAACACCCAAATGATCCCACAGCGGATAATCTTCACCCGTTTCAAGTTTATAACCAAACTCATAATCAAGTGGCGTTAATTCACTCATGTTTAAAACGTTCGCATTTTTATCTTTTAATTCGGGCATTTTTTGTAAGCGTTGTATTCCTGCAATAGTTGAAGGCGGTAAATAAATTCTTTGAAAAGATTTCAGTGAATTTATTTGTTTCCACGTGCTTTCATCTTCATAATAATTCGTATCAAGATTAAGCATGTATGTATGCTGATTGATCACATTTTCTGCAGTACTGTCATTTTTCGCAACAACTGGCTGTGCAGGAAATAAACGTGATGTTATCCTGTTTATATATTGCCAATATCCGCCCGACCACCAGAATAAAATAAGTATTACAAGGCCAAAAAAATATCTGTAACGATTAAAATCAATAGCCGTTATTTCTGCAAAACCAGTGATTATATATGCAAGCGCAAAGCTGTGAAAGAAAATATTGTTGTCCGGAGGTGTATAACTTGTAATACCAAAAACCAGTGCTTCAGTTAAAATTCCCAGGGTTAATAACAGAAACAGCATTTCATGTTTACTGAAAAAGAATTTTTTGTTGTTGCGCACTTTTACAACTACAATTATTGCTATTAATAAAACATAAAATTTTATCCATTGCGAGCCCGAAAAAAGTTCATTTAATAAATCCTGGCTGCTAAACCTTGCAGTGTGCGGCGGTTGACCATGATTAAACCAATATCCAAAACTGTATTTTGTAAATGGATAAATTATCAGAAGACCTATTATTGCGTAACATGCAAAAAATAGAAAAAGATCTTTCCATTTTTTTGTTACGAAAGAATTATAAAGAACCAAAGCTGAAGCTATCGCGAAACCAAGAAAGCCGCCATCCTGTTTTGTGAAGAAAGAAATGAAAAGAAAAAAACAAGCAGCAACTAAGTAAAAATATTTACGCTTGTTTTCTCTTGTAAAATATCCGAATAAAAAATTTAAGCCAACTATTTCATAAATAATAACTGAATTATTGTACCACGGCCAAAAATTTATAAGTATGTACGAAAGGCAAAAAACTATAATAACAGAAATTCTAATTCCATCTGTAAGTTTCAATTTTTTTAGAATACCTCTGAATGATAAACAGCAAACCAGGTTTAAAAAAACCTGCGCTTTTACCAGAGTAATTAAATAAGGCCCGAAAATTTTAAAGAAAATTGCCGGCACTACCCAAAAAGTAAAACCCATTGGCAGCCCAAAATCTTTGTAGGGAATTTCGCCTAAATACAAGCGATATGCGCCTTCCCATGAAAGAAAAATATTTACGCGATAAGGAAAGCTTAAAAAAAGCGGAACACAACAAAAGAATATAATTATGTATAAATCGGCGTTTTTAAGCCAGTAACTTTTGGAAAACATGGATTTTAACTTCATTCAACTGCTAAATATCAATTAAATATAGAATCGTTTAACTCTTAAAATTAAGCGTATATAGAATAAAACGAAAGATTCACTTAAAAAGGGATCAGTACGCGTCATTGTTTACTAATTTAGTGCTTTGAAATTATTCATAAAGACAAAAACAAACCATGGAATTTATACCAAAATCTATTGAAGAACTAAAAACCTTTGCAGGCGAATATAAGTCTGCTTACGCTTCAGCTGATCCATTTCCAAGTATTTATTTTGACAACTTTTTCAACGAAGATATTTTGAAAAAAGTATTGAGTGAATTTCCTGACATGTCAAAAAATGCTGACTTTAAATATAATGACGCAAATCAAATTAAACTTGCTTCAAAAGGTGAATACAGGTTTGGTGAAACAACAAAAGAGTTTATGCATTACTTAAACTCTCAGCCATTTCTTGAATTTTTGTCTGAATTAACCGGCATAGAAAATTTAATTCCTGATCCATTTTATGATGGAGGTGGTTGCCATCAAATTCAACCCGGCGGCATGCTTAAAATTCATGCTGATTTTAATAAACATCCTAGAACAAAACTTGACAGAAGATTGAATGTGCTTATTTATTTAAATGAAGATTGGAAGGAAGAATATGGTGGCCAGTTTGAATTGTGGGACAAAGAAATGCAGGCCTGCCGCACATCAATTATGCCTTTATTTAACAGGATGGCAATGTTCTCCACTACAAGTACATCATATCATGGCAATCCAAATATTGTAAAATGTCCTGAAGGAAGATCAAGAAAATCACTTGCATTATATTATTATACAAATGGAAGGCCGGTAGAAGAACAATCTACAAGCGAAGGTGATCACAACACTATTTTCAAATATAGAAAAGAAGATAAAAAATCCCGCTTTGTAACTTCAATGAAGGAAACTATTAAGTTAATAACGCCACCGATTTTATTACAAGGCTTAGGCAAATCAAAAAATTAAATAAAACTTTTATCAATCAATGGAAGCTTTATCGCTCGTGAATGATGAGGTAAATATTTCGAACCTTTCTAACATTAGAGGTAAAGATATTTTAATCGTTGGCTTACAACCGTGGTATTACGATATTGGAAGCAATTGCAAAGACATTGCAACACGTCTTTCAAAATATAACCGGATACTGTATGTAAATAAGCCGCTTAACCGCAAAACCTGGTTATCAAAAGAAAAAGATGAAGGCGTAAAACTTCATTACGATATTATTAAAAATAACGGCAATAAAATTCAGAACATCGGGAAAAATATGTGGCAGTTGTTTCCTGAATCTATAATTGAATCTATAAACTGGTTGCCTTCAACATCGGCATTTAAAAAAATAAATTATATCAATAACAAACGGTTGGCTAATGATATAAAATCTGCAATAAGCCAACTTGGGTTTGAAAATATCATCCTGTTTAATGATAATGATATTTATAATGGATATTATTTGAAAGAATTATTGTCTCCATCATTATACATTTATTATTGCCGTGATTATTTAAGAGGCTATGATTATTGGAAAAAGCATTGCGATATTTTAGAACCGGAGCTAATTAAAAAATCAGACGCGGCGGTTACTAATTCAGAATTTTATGCTGCGTATTGCCATCGTCATAATTCATCTTCATACTATATTGGCCAGGGCTGTAACATAAATTTGTTTGATGGTAATGATTACGAAACCCCGTTTGATTTAAAAGATATTGCTTATCCAATTATTGGTTATGCAGGTACATTAGATGCAGACAGGCTCGACGAAAATATTATAGCATCTATTGCAGAAACTTACACCAGGTTTAATATTGTTTTGGTTGGCCCTGAATACAAAAATTTTGAAAACACTATTTTACACAATTTGGATAACGTACATTTTTTAGGCAGAAAATCTTTACAGGAATTACCTGCTTATGTAAATGCTTTTGATGTTTGTATAAACCCGCAAGTAAAGAATGCAATTACAAAAGGAAATTATCCATTAAAGATTGATGAATATCTCGCAATGGGAAAACCTGTTGTTGCCACAAGAACTGAAGCCATGCGCATGTTTGAACCTTATACGTATCTTTCTGATTCACCACTTGAATTTGTTAGCTTAATAAAAAGAGCACTTACTGAAAACTGTGAAGAATTAAGTGCTGAAAGAAAATCGTTTGCAAGAACACATACCTGGGAAAAAAGCCTGGAAGAATTAGGAAAAGTTATTAATAAACATTTAAGCTAACTATAAAATGATCGCTCAGGATTTAACCGCAGATAATAAAATAATGGAACAATATATAAGATTAATGCGCCCAAAGCATTGGATAAAAAATTCTTTTATTTTTCTTCCACTGTTTTTTTCAGGAGAAGTTTTTAATGTTCAGAAATTACTTTCGTGTTTAGCAGGGTTTGTAGCATTTT
>JBDUBY010000055.1:0-1585 GCA_040003735.1 Parafilimonas sp. | reverse complement strand
AAGATAAATTTGAATTATTTATAACGGTTGATCGCAATTTGCAATATCAACAAAATCTTACACGGCTTCCACTAACTATTTTTGTTTTATGTGCATTTAATAACCGAAGAGAGACTTTACAAAAACTTGTTCCAAAAATCTTCGATAGAATTGCTGAAGGCAATCTTAAAAACGTTATTGAAATTTACTGATTATAGTTTTTTAATTGTTTTTGTTCATCGGCAAATGCAATGAAATTCGAGTTGCGCAGTCTCCGGACTGCGTAGTTATATGCGCTAAGTCTCTGATTTTTTTTATAAAAACATAGCCGTTTAGCCTTTTATTATTTTAATAGCTTCTGCAGGATTCTCTACTTCAATAACCAGCTTTTTAAAATGTTCATGTTCAAGCTCAATTACAATTACATTTTCAGTATTGTGAACATCACAAAATATCATTTCGTTATGTTGATAAAATGTACCAGCTCTGAATATATGAGGAATTGATGTGCCCAAAAGTTTTATGCTATCTAAAAAATTCATCTCAATATCAGGCGCAGCATATACTGTAACAATATGCGTTACCGGAATTTCAAGACTGCTTTTAAAAGCAAATATTTTATCCAAACCATTTACTTCAAAAATTATACTATCGTAATTTCTTTTTACACTAACCATATTTTAAAATTATTCATTTTTAGTTTTAATCGCTTATAAATTCTTTTTCTCTTATAATGTTCAACCCATTAAATTTACTGCCACAACTGAATTTATATTCATGAAAAAATATCAACTGCTACTTTTTGTTTGCTTTATTTCAATAGCAACATTTGCACAACAAACATTTCCAATCAACGGCGTTCAGGATTATCGCGAAGATTATATTGCATTTACACATGCAACCATTGTAAAAGATTCTAAGACTACGTTGAAAGATGCAACGCTTATCATCAAACAGGGAAAAATAATTGCTGTTGGAAATAATACAAGCGTGCCAAAAGATGCCGCTGCAATTGATTGTAAAGGCAAATACATTTATCCATCTTTTATTGATTTAATTAGCGACTACGGAATTACGGTTGCTGAACAACCAAAACGTACAAGAAGTTATTACCAGGCACAATTTGTAAGCGATACAAAAGGTGCTTATGGATGGAACCAGGCAATTCGTCCTGAAACGGATGCATCAAAAGTTTTTACAGCAAATGATGAAAAGGCGAAAGGCTTACGCAGCATGGGTTTTGGCGTTGTGCTTACACATCTCGAAGATGGTATTGCACGCGGCACCGGAACATTGGTTACGCTAAGTGATGATAAAGAAAATTTTGATATGCTGAAGGATAAAGCGGCTGCATTTTATTCTTTCAGCAAAGGCAGTTCAACACAGGATTATCCAACATCATTAATGGGTTCAATTGCGTTAATCAGGCAAACTTTTTTGGATGCAAATTGGTATAAAAACCTGTCCCCAGCAGATAAAGAAAAATCAACGGACGAAGGCACGAATCTTTCGCTTGAAGCATGGAATGCCAATCAATCTTTGCCGCAAATTTTTGATGCAGGCGATAAATGGAATGTGCTGCGTGCAAAAAAAATTGCTGATGAAT
>JBDUBY010000464.1:0-17808 GCA_040003735.1 Parafilimonas sp. | reverse complement strand
CGCCGTTTTGGTTCTGTACCACATGCAGGTTTTGGTTTAGGCTTTGAACGCATGGTACAATTTGTAACAGGAATGACGAATATTCGCGATGTTATCCCTTTTGCGAGAACGCCAAAAAATTGCGAATTTTAGAAATTTCAGTTTCAGGCTATAATCATACAGCTGACTTAGTATTTTTACTATTAATTAAACAGCTTTTAATTTAGTAATCTGTCTTATACTAAGAACAGCGTTATATGAAAAAATACCTGGTTGGTTTTTTTTACTCACTTCCGGTGCAATTAATTTTTCTGCATTTTCGCAGATACCAGGTTTTATTGCTGTTCTGGTTTATTTTATTTGCAACAATAAGCGGGCATTTTTTGAAACCTTATGGCGCCGATTCTTTAATGCTGGCACCTGAATACTTAGGGCATGTAAATGCATTAAGTACTGCATTTGCCGGTTTTGCAGTTGCATCTTACATTATGAGCTGGAATATCACCACGTTTATTTTACACAGCCGTCACATAAAATTTCTTGCAACAACAGCACAGCCTTTTTTAAAATATTGCATTAACAATGCTGTAATTCCTGTAATTTTTTTACTTTCTTATTTACTTTTTGCAATTGAATATCAACGCAACGAAGAATTATCAACCCCGCTTGAAATTCTTTCTCTTGTGGGTGGTTTTCTCGGCGGATTTATTTTATCGCTTGCAATAGCTTTTGGGTATTTTTTTGGAACAGATAGAAAGATATACCGAAGAATGGCAACAGATTTTACAACTGCAAATGAGAAATATGAACGTGCATCCAGGATGATCAAGAATTCAAAGATGGAAAAAGGCGAAATGCGAATTGAATGGTTTTTAAGCGCAACTTTCGGATTACGCAAACCAAGAAATATAAAACATTACAGCCATGAATTTTTGAATTCAATTTTTAAAAGACATCATTTAGCCGCGATTAAAGCAGTTTTCCTGGCGTTTGCAGTACTTCTGCTAGTTGGTTTTTTTACAGAAAATAAATACTTTCAAATTCCTGCTGCAGCAAGTATTACATTATTTTTTACAATACTTATTGCAGTGGCAGGAGCATTTTCTCTTTTTCTTGGAAATTGGAGTATTCCAATTGTATTAGCAATTTATTTATTGGTTAACTGGTTATTTCAGCAACACATAATTGATCCGCGCAATAAAGCCTATGGGTTAGAATATAATAATAATACTTCCCGGCCCGTGTATGATAAAGAAAGCCTTTTTAAGCTGATAGATAGTACTGATGTTGCTAACGATAGTCTCAATTTTATTTTAAGATTAAATAACTGGAAGACAAGGCAACATGCAGCAAAACCCATAATGTTTATTGTTGATGTTAGTGGTGGCGGTAACAGAAGTGCAGCTTTCACAATGAATGTTTTAACTAAACTCGACACATTAACGCATGGCAAATTTTTCCAGCAATCTTTTTTAATAAGCGGAGCTTCCGGCGGCATGATAGGAGCTTCTTATTTCAGAGAATTATATTTGGAAAAGCAGGAAGGAAAAATAAATTCACTTCAGCAAAAGCAATACATTGATAATATTTCAAAAGATCTTTTAAATCCAACTTTTACCTCGCTGGTTGCGCGTGATATGATTGGACCATTAAGCAAATTTGAACTTGATGGAAATTATTATATACGGGATAGAGGGTATGCATTTGAACAAAAATTAAATAAAAATACCCACGGTGTTTTAAATAAAAAATTGTCAGATTATTTACAACCCGAAAAGAAGGCTATTATTCCATCAATGATTTTTAGCACCGCAATTACAAGAGATGGGAGAAAGATGATGATATCAACCCAGCCTGTAAGATTTATGATGCAGGCACAATTAAAAAACAACAATTTAACTACTTACGATATCGACGGTTTAGATTTTCAATCTTTTTTTGCCAGGCAAAATGCTAAAAACCTGCAGTTTCTCACATTATTAAGGATGAATGCAACATTTCCCTTTGTATTGCCTAATGTAGAAATGCCAAGCAATCCGGAAATTGATGTAATGGATGCAGGGCTTCGCGATAATTTCGGTCATGAAATCAGCTTGCGTTTTATAGATAAGTTTAAAACTTGGCTAAAAGAAAATACTTCTAAGGTTGTGATTATAGAAATTCGGGACAGACCAATGCAGGATTGGTCAAGACCTTATGAAGTTAATTCCATTTTGGGTTTAATAACCAAGCCTGCTTTATTGCTTCAAAACAATTGGTTTAATTTACAAGACTATTATGAAAAAGACCAGGCAAATTATTTACTCGGAGCGTTAGATACCCTAATATATAAAACAGCCTTTAGCTACGAAATGCCTCAAAGTTCAACTTCAGCATCCTTAAGTTTTCATTTAACGGCTATAGAAAAAAAAGGTATTGCAAATTCGTTAAGCAATCCTGATAATAAGAAAACCTTTCAAATTATTGATAGCTTTTCAAAATATTCCCATTGATCCTGACCAAAATCTTTTTTTCTATCCCTTTAAATTAACGCTCATACAATTAGCTTCCTCCTTACATTTTTAAACATCATTGAATTTCAGTAAGTTAACCGCTTTCATTATTCTACAAGATAGATTACCTTAAAAAACTTAGTATTATGTATTGCATAGTATTAAAATACTTATATCTTTGTGATATCAAACTAAGAAATAAAACTCTATATGGATATTCAAAATACACAAAGCCAAATGCGGAAAGGTGTTCTGGAGTTTTGCATTCTTTCAATTATACGGCAAGGGGAAGTGTACCCGAGCGATATAGTTGATAAAATGAAAGGTGCAAATCTTAATATACTTGAAGGCACACTTTATCCCTTACTCACAAGGTTAAAAAACGCCGGCTATTTAACCTATAGATGGGTTGAAAGTAATTCCGGCCCGCCACGCAAATATTTTTTAATGACGGATCAGGGGTTGCAATTTTATGGAGAATTAGAGCGAACCTGGAAAGAACTTGCTGACGCAGTTCAAAAACTTACTTCACCAGATGGCGACATGGATTTGCCAGAAGAATTTCCCAACAATAACCAATAAACATAGTAAAATGAAAAAGGTAATTAATATAAATTTTCAGGGTCGTGTGGTTCCTATTGAGGAAAGCGCCTATGAAATTTTAAAGCGATATATTGAAAGCCTGACGCAATTCTTTGCAAACGAAGAAGGCAGGGACGAAATAATAAATGATATCGAAAGTCGGGTAGGCGAATTATTTGGAGAACAACTTAAAAAAGGAAGCGCCTGCATAACAGATGCTGATGTGCAAACTATCATTAACAGTATGGGGCGGCCAGAAGATTTTGAAGCTGAGGAATCAAACTTGCAGGGACAATTAGGAAGCAAATCCTATGCAGGCCAACGCGAATCTTCTTCAGAACAAACATATACAAATACATCGGCAGGGCGCACAGAACGTTTGTTCCGGGATGAAAATCATAAGCTAATTGGCGGCGTGTGTGCAGGTCTTGCAAACCATTTTGGTGTGGATCTGCTTGTTGTCCGTGTTCTTTTTGTCCTTTTCACATTAGCCTTCGGATTTGGATTTGTTGTTTACCTTATATTATGGGTAGCTATTCCAAGCACCGCTTCCACTACAATTGGTTCTGTACGCAAACGTTTGTTCCGGGATCCGGAAAATAAATTAATAGGTGGCGTTTGCGGTGGCCTTGCTTCATATTTTGGGGTGAATGTTTGGATACCACGAATTCTTTTTCTTATTCCTTTCTTATCATTTGTTACAAGCTGGAACCATTGGGGCGTTTTTGATTTTCCTAATTTTCTTAATCTTTCTTTCAGCCCTGGAGCATCGTTAGTCTATATAATACTCTGGCTTATTATTCCTGAAGCTTTAAGTACATCAGATAAACTTGAGATGAAAGGGGAAAAAGTTAATCTGAACAGTATAAAAAATACTATTCAGAAAGATATGGAAGGCTTTGGCGAAAGAGCAAAAGAATTTGGAAAAGAAGTGGGAGAGAAAGCATCGAAACTTGGAACTGAAATTGGCCAAAAAGGAAAACAATTTGGTACGGAAGCGACATATGTTGTTCGAAAATCAGGTACAAGTTTAGGCGATGTAATTGCAATGATCTTTAAAATAATCGGCTATTTTATTGCTGCCGTAGTTTTAATTGCAGTTGTAACTACATTGTTTGGGATTGGAATTGCTGTAACCGGTTTGTTACCCTATAAACCTTATTTTATTAACGACGGTTGGCAAAATATTCTTGCCTGGGGAGCTTATATTTTCTTTATCTGGGTTCCGGTTATTGGTATCATTACCTGGATAATAAGAAAAATCGCTAAAATAAAAAGAAACAGTACAGCAATGCGTTTCAGTTTTATCGCAATGTGGATACTGGGCTGGTTTTGCTTTATCGGTTTAATTGCATCCGTTGTAAATGATGTGTCTTACCATAACTCACCCGTTGAAAATAGAATTCCTTTAAACAATTCTGGCGTAAATAAATTACAGGTTAAATATATTAATAGCGACAGGTATTATTTCAATAACAGCTTTTTCCATTTTGAGCCTTTTGCTTCAGTTGACGAAGACACAATATTTATTGAAAACATTCATCTGCGCATTTTGAAATCAGAAAATGATAGTTTCAGAGTTACGATGTTAAAACTTGCATATGGTTCTTCGAAAGATATGGCTGAACACAGAGCTCAAAACATCAACTTTAATATAACTCAAAAAGATTCCTTGCTGATGCTTGACAGAGGAATACCTGTTACTAAAGATGAAAAGTTTCGCAATCAATCGGTATATGTTACAATTTATGTTCCCATTGGAAAAAGAATCTTTGTGAATAATGATATTGGCTGGGGTAATGACTTCCGTCTTGGATTTCATAACGATGTAGATAATTGGAACTGGAGAAGCAATAATGAAGGTTATGATTGGAGTAATAATACTGAATATATCATGACAGATGATGGATTGAAACCTACGCATCCATCAGAAAATAATGATGAGGGTAATGATGATAACAATGCAAATCCTGATGATCAGCAGCAACCGGTTACTCCTAATTTAAATGATTCTTCGCATTATCATTATCAGCCATCAAAAGATACACCTGATGCTTCACCCAAAAAAGCTGAAATAAAAATTCCTTCAACATCTTTAATGAAACCTTCTGCAAAAATCACAGATATAACTTCTGCCTTTTTAGAAAGATTTTCATTATAAACTCGGTTAAGGTTGGGACTAAACAGAACCTTGCTGATTTTTCAGCGGGGTTCTTTTTTTGAATAGTTTTACAGGTTTTGTATTTTGCCTTATTAACAAGATTGTTATGCACGAAATAATTCCTGTTGTAGATCTTTCCGATTTTTTGAGTAATGATGCTTCTAAGAAAAAGGCCTTTGTAAAGCAATTGGGCAACGCTTATGAAACGGTAGGCTTTGTTTCAGTAAAAAATCATACAATACCAAATGAAATTATAAAGCAGTTATATGATAGCGTACAACGTTTTTTTTCGCTGCCGCTTGAAAAGAAATTACAGTATGAAATAAAATCATTAGCAGGCCAACGAGGCTATACGAGTTTTGGAAGGGAGCATGCAAAGGGAAGTGATGCACCGGATTTAAAAGAATTTTTTCAGTTTGGCCAAACTGTTGAAGATGATGATAGGGAAAATCTAAAAGATGAATATCCGAACAATGTTATAGTTAAAGAAGTACCTGAATTATACACCACTTTATTAAAAGTTTACAAGCATTTTGAAACGGCAGGAGCTGCTTTGCTTAGAGCGATTGCTTTGTATCTCGACCTGCCTGAAATTTATTTTAAAGAATATATAAAGAATGGAAATTCAATTCTTCGCTGCATTCATTATCCACCAATTACACAAGAGCCAAAATCTGCCATACGTGCCGATCAACATGAAGATATTAATCTCATAACATTATTGGTTGGTGCATCTGCAGATGGATTACAAATTCTTACACGTAATGGTGAGTGGGTTAACGTAACTTCTTTGCCAGAACAAATTGTAGTAAATGTTGGAGACATGCTACAGCGCTTAACCAATAATAAACTAAAAAGTACTACACACAGGGTAGTAAATCCACCAAAAGATTTATGGCATACGAGCAGGTTCTCAATGCCTTTTTTTCTACATCCGCGTAGCGAAATGAGCCTTACATGCCTGGAGAAATGTATAGATTCAAATCATCCAAAAATTTATAGTGATATTACAGCGGGAGAATATTTAGACGAACGTTTAAAAGAGATTGGTTTAAAAAAATAACTCATAAACATAGTTCACAAATTGACTTTGCGACGCCATATTCCGTTCCTGAAAGCTGTTCTAATACACAGTGTAACAGCATTTGGAGGACCGCAGGGGCATTTTGGGATGATGATAAAGAACTTTGTTCATCACCGGCATGATATTACCGAACAGGAACTTTTAGAGTACAACGCCTTTTGCCAAATGTTGCCCGGCGCCTCATCTACCCAAACACTTACGCTTATTGGTTATAAACGCGGCGGAATACCTCTCGCAATTTTGACGCTTCTAATATGGATTACACCTGCAAGCATATTAATGGGTGCACTTTCTTTTATTTTAAATTATGTAAACGACAGGCAGGCAATAGCTGGTATATTTAGTTTTATACAACCTATGTCAGTAGGTTTTATTGCTTTTTCTGCATTTAGAATGTCAAAAGTTGCAGTGAGAAATACTATTACTACGATAATAATGCTCGTTTCCTCTATACTTTCATTTTTTATTTTCAAAACACCATGGACCTTTCCAAGCATTATTATTATTGGAGGAGTTGTTACTAATTTTAGCAGTAAACGTATCCCCCAAAAAGGCATTCCTCCAAAAAAAATAAAATGGGCTAATATCCTGATTTTTCTCACAGTATTTATTGTAGCAGCTTCGATAAGTGAAACCGCGAGAAAAGAGAATTGGCAAGATCGCGGTGCTTATAATTTATTTGAAAATTTTTACCGGTTTGGAAGTCTTGTTTTTGGAGGAGGTGACGTACTTATTCCGATGATGTATCAACAATATGTAATACACCCTGAAACAGAAAAAGTTGAGCAAAAAAATCCGGGAGCTTTAAAAGTGGATAAAGAAGATTTTTTAACAGGTGCGGGCATTGTAAGAGCAATACCTGGGCCTGTTTTCTCTATTGGAGCTTTTGTTGGCGGATCTGCCTTTAATTCAAGTGGAACTAAAATGCAGGTGTTAGGTTGTTTTATCGGTTCAATTGCTTTGTTTCTACCAAGTCTTTTGCTGGTTCTATTCTTTTTCCCGGTGTGGCATAATCTTAAAAAATATGCTGCTATTTACCGGTCTCTTGAGGGTATAAATGCCGCTGTTGTTGGCATAATGATTGGTTCTACCATATTCCTATTGAAGGATATTTCTGTAAATGTTATAGATGGAACTTTAGTACCATTAGCTAATGTTATAGTTATTCTAGGTACTTTTCTTTTACTTTCTTTTACAAGATTAAGACCTCAGTTTGTACCATTATTTTGCTTTATAATTGGAGTTATTATTAACTATTATCACTTGAAGTAGTTATTCTTCTTTATTGCTTCATACACATTTTCTGGCACTAGGTATTTGAAAGATTTATTTTGTCTAATCAATTTACGTATTTCAGTAGCAGAAATATTGAGTAATGGTGCATTAATAATAGAACTGTCGGTTGGTTTACTTAAACAAAACCCTGGTCTTTCGTATATTAGAAGTTTATAGTTCTTTATTATCTCATCTGCTGATTTCCATTTTGTTATTTCTTCATAATTATCTGAACCGATAATAATAAAAAATTCATGATCAGGATACTGTTGAGATAAGCCTTTTAATGTATTAATTGTATAAGATGGGATTGGCAACTTAAATTCAATATCTGATGCTTGAAAACGGTCGTCTTTCTCGATAGCAATTTTTACAAGCGACAAACGATTTTCTGCCATTAATAATTCGTTGTGATCTTTAAACGGATTTTGTGGAGATACTACAAACCATATTTTATCAACATAATTGTTTGCTATATAATTAGCCATAATTAAGTGACCGGTATGTATAGGATTAAAAGAACCAAAAAATAAGCCGATTTTCATATAACTAATTTATATTCAATTAGTTACGATTTCAACTATAATATTTTCGGCCTCGTTTAACCTTAAGCTTAAGCTATACCCAGCTATCGCGATTGAAATAGGATCTCCTAAAGGAGCAAATTTTTCAATACGCACAACTTCTCCCGGAACTAAACCCATTTCCATTAACTTAATTGAAATTTCATTTTTTAAAAAATCAACAATTGTCGCCTGCTGACCAGCCTCTAAATCGGATAATTTCATTTACAAGAATATTTTACAAAACTAATAGCAAGCTGTGTTTTAAGTTTACGATTTTTGTAAGTAATGAAAAGAATATTTTTTTTTAATGCTGATATACAAGCAAGAATTGAAAATAAATATTGGATTAGGATTTTAATACAAAACCTTTTTAAAGCGGAACATACAAAATTTGAAAAAATAAACTACGTGCTTTGTACTGACCATTACTTGCTTCAACTGAATAAAAAATATCTCAATCACGAAACTTTAACCGATGTTATTACTTTTCCTCTTTCTGAAATTGGAGAACCGATGATTGCAGAAATATACATTAGCATGGAACGTGTAAAAGAAAATGCAAAAAAATTCAAGGTGCAATATCAAACTGAACTTTTGCGTGTTATGATTCATGGTGCATTGCATTTATGTGGATATGCAGATAAAAAGGCGTTTGAAAGGGAAAAAATGCGGCAAAAAGAAGATAATTATTTAAAAAAGTTTAAAGTTCCACGTGAAGCATATAATTAAAATTCTATTCCTCTTAATAGGAAGTAAAACATATTGCCAGCAAATGATAATGTTTAAAGATCTTCCTATTCCATCTCCAAAAATAGTGAATCAAAAGGTTGACCAATGGAACAAATCACAACCCGACTTTAATGCTTTGTCAGATAACGAGAGACAATTTTATTATTGGGTAAATTACAGCAGGGATAACCCTGCTATCTTTTTTGACAGTGCTGTAGAGCCCATTGCTGAAATATACCCTCAACTAAAAGGGCAAAACCTAAAAAGTCTGGAATATGATTTAAAAAATTCAATGCCGCTAACTTTATTATCCCTAAACAATTTTTTACAACAAATTGCATCACTGCATGCAATTGATATAACTAATCATAATTCATCCCCTTCTCACAATTCAACTAACGGAGAAACATTCGTCGATAGGTTTAAGAAGTTTAATCTTAGGAGCTGCGGCGGTGAAAACATCAGTTTTGGTGCTGGAGATAGTGACCCTTTATTCGCATTGGTAATTCTATATCTTGATGTAAATGTACCCGAACTAGGTCATCGAAAAGCTTTACTTAATCCAAATTATATCTATACAGGTATCAGTTTTTCCAAATATAAAAACGGTAATTCTTTTATTGTGGAAGATTTTGCTTGCTCCCAAAATTAGTTCCACGTGAAATAAGACATTTCTATCTTTGCCTAATGTTTCCGAATTATGATGTAATTGTTGTTGGTGCAGGTCATGCTGGATGTGAAGCAGCCGCCTCTGCAGCAAACCTGGGAAGTAACACTCTTCTTATAACAATGAATATGCAAACGATAGCTCAAATGAGCTGCAACCCTGCAATGGGTGGAATTGCAAAAGGTCAGATTGTAAGAGAAATTGATGCTTTGGGCGGCTATAGCGGGATTGTAACAGATAAGAGTTTGCTGCAATTTAGAATGTTGAATAAAAGTAAGGGCCCGGCCATGTGGAGCCCCAGAACACAAAATGATCGAATGCTCTTTGCATCTACGTGGCGGAGTCTTCTTGAAAAGACAAAAAACTTAGATTTTTATCAGGATACCGTAAAAAGCATTATTGTGAAAAACAATAAAGCTACAGGAGTTGTAACAGGATTAGGACATAACATTTTAGGAAAAACCATAATACTTACGAATGGCACTTTTCTTAATGGTGTTATTCATATTGGTGAAAAGAAATTTGGTGGAGGAAGAATTTCAGAGAAAAGCGCAACTGGCATTACTGAGCAACTTATAGAATTAGGTTTTGAAAGCAATCGCTTAAAAACAGGAACGCCTCCGCGGGTTGATGGTAGAAGCTTGAATTATGAAGAAATGGAAATCCAAAATGGAGATGATGATATAATTGGGTTTTCTTATCTCCCTTCACAAAAACTAACTCCTTCAGAACAACTTCCTTGTCATATAACTTATACAAATAAAGAAGTACATGAAGTTTTAAAAACAGGCTTCGATCGAAGCCCAATGTTTTCCGGTCGCATTGGCGGTCGTGGTCCACGATATTGCCCCAGCATAGAAGACAAAATAAACCGCTTTGCTGAAAGAGACAGACATCAAATTTTTGTTGAGCCTGAAGGATTTGATACTGTTGAAGTTTACATTAATGGTTTTTCGACTTCTCTTCCTGAAGAAATACAGTACGAAGCACTTCGTAAAATGACTGGGTTTGAGAATTCAAAAATGTTCAGGCCAGGCTATGCAATAGAATATGACTACTTTCCTCCAACTCAATTAAAACACTCATTAGAAACAAAAGTTGTAAGCAACTTGTTTTTTGCCGGACAAATAAATGGAACAACAGGTTATGAAGAAGCGGCTTGCCAGGGTTTAATGGCTGGAATTAATGCCCATCAAAAAACAATTGAAGCAGAACAATTTATATTAAACCGGGATGAAGCATATATCGGAGTTTTAATAGACGATCTTATAAGTAAGGGAACTGATGAGCCTTATAGAATGTTTACCAGCAGAGCTGAGTTCAGGACATTATTACGACAGGATAATGCAGATTTACGCCTCACTGAAAAGAGCTTCAGACTTGGTTTAGCAAGTCAACAAAGAATGGAAAATGTTCTTTCCAAACAAAAAGGTGTACAGGAAATTAAACAAATTCTTCTCAACACTTCTCTTCAGCCAGAAGAAGTAAACAGCTATCTCGAAGAGATTAATTCTTCGGCAATTGATGAAAAACAAAAGGCGATAAAATTATTACTGCGTCCAGATGTTAACTTATCTACACTTCTACAACAAATCCCTTCTTTAAAACATCAGCTTGGTCATTATTCCCGTGAAACTTTAGAACAAGCTGAGATACAAATAAAATACGAACGATATATTGAAAAAGAGCAGGAATTAGCAGTTCGTATGTCGCAAATGGAAAATACTTTAATACCTGATTCATTTAATTATGATCGAATTTCTGCTTTAAGTGCTGAAGCTATGCAAAAGTTTAAAAAAATAAAACCAAGAACGTTAGGGCAAGCAAGCAGAATTTCAGGCGTAAATCCAAGTGACGTCCAAATTTTGATGGTTTATATGGGGCGGTGACCCATCTTTAACTTTTGCTTGCGCTATAATCTTTTACCAGTTTGTAATATTACACCTCAATGTAAGTTCTTGAAACGGTTGATAATACTTTTTATTATTCTTTGTTTGCTAAACCCGATTGTATATAGTCAATCAACCATTAGTGGAACTGTTTCCGATTACTTCAGTAAAAGACCGTTAGATGCTGTAACAGTTCAAACAACTTCCGGAACATATACAATTAGCGATTCATTAGGCAGATATTCTATTTACGTACAAAAAAAAGATTCTGTTTGGTTTAGCTATTTGAATAAGCAAACAATGAAATATCCTGTTGATACAATTTCCCATCCTCAAAGTTTTGATATTGCTTTATATGTTGATGTACGCTGGCTGCCCGAAGTAAAAGTTCAAACCAGGAATTATAAATTAGATTCGTTAGAAAACAGGCAAACGTATGCTAAAGCTTTTAATTACAGGAAACCAGGATTGCGTTTTAGTCAACAGCCCTCTGAATCTAATTATGTTCCTGGAAGTGTGACTGCCGGATTGGATTTAGATGAAATAATTAATTCCTTTCGATTTAAAAGAAACAGGCAAATGCTTGCATTTCAACAAAGGTTGGTGCAGGACGAACAGGATAAATATATTGATCATCGCTACACAAAATATCTTGCAAAGAAACTTACCAACCTTGATGGAAAAGAATTAGATGATTTTATGGCATTTTATCGTCCAAACTATTATGAAGTGCAATCAATGAATGACCTTGAATTAGGTTATTACATAGAGCAGTGTTATAAAAATTATACATTTTTAAAACAACACAGAACTGATAATAATTAAGAATTTAATTTAATTAGATATTGAACCTATTCGCTATCGGGCATTTCAGGATTATTTTTTTCATCAGCAATTTGTTTAAGCTCTGCTAATTTCTTCTTACCATAAGACGCCTTTGTTATAACAACAAAAAGTGTAGGCACAATAAATATTGCCAGCGAAGTTGCTGCAAGCATTCCACCGAAAACCGTCCATCCAATAGTGTTTCTCGCAATTTTAGCTGCGCCTGATGCAAGAGCCAAAGGCAAAACACCTAATAAAAAGGCGATGGATGTCATTAAAATTGGCCGCAGACGGAGGTTAACAGCTTGTAATGTTGATTCGATTATTGGAATGCCACGATCAACTCTTTCTTTTGCATACTCAACAATAAGAATTGCATTTTTTGCAGATAATCCTATTAATGTTATTAATCCAATTTGCGCATACACATTGTTGGTTAAACTAGGAATTAAAGTAAGCGTAAGTATTGCGCCAAATACACCGATTGGTACAGCAAGCAATACTGAAAAAGGTACGGCCCAACTTTCGTACAATGCTGCTAAGAACAAGAATACAAAGACAATCGATAAAGCAAAAATGTATATGGCACTTGAACCGGATTTAAGTTCCTGTAAACTCAGTCCCGAAAATTCGTAGCCATAACCTTCTGGTAATTTATCTCCAACACGTTTCAGCGCATCCAACGCTTGCCCGCTACTATATCCTTGTTTCGCGCTACCATCAACTTCAGCACTTCTATATATATTAAAATGAGAAATGAGCGGGGCAGTTTCTACAACTTTATAACTTACAATAGCACTTAACGGAATCATATTACCGGAAGAATTTTTTACATAATAATTTCCTATTTCAGAAATATCACTTCTGAAATTAGTATCTGCCTGCGCAACTACATAAAAGTTTCTTCCATAAACTGTAAGCTGGTTAATATAAGAGCTTCCCATGTACATCTGCATGGTGCTATACACATCAAATAAATTTAGACCGAGTTTTTTTGCTTTATCCCGGTCAACATTTACCTGATAGCCTAGTGTATTTGCAGTAAAGAAACTAAATGCGCCCTGCGGGCTATTATCAATTTCCGGCTGCTTCTTTACCTCTGCAACAAAATTGTTTATGACTTTTGAAAAATCCTTTAAACTATCATTAGATTGTCTTTGCTCAATTTGAATACTAAAACCACCTGCATTACCTAAACCCGGAATTGCCGGCGGTTTTACAACAATAATTCTTGCTTGTTTAATAGAGGCAAATCGTTTATTTAATTCTGCAACAATCCCATCGATTTTTTCTGATTCTTTTGTGCGCTGATCCCAGGGTTTCAACTGCATAAACATACTACCGCTGTTTGACTTAATACCGCCAGTTAAAAAGTTTAAGCCACCTAATGCAGCCACATGTAACACGCCAGGAATCGTTTGTGCAAGTTTCATCATGCTGTCTACAACCGTTATGCTTCTTGTAGTAGAACCAGATTCAGGAATTTCAAACGCCATTATCAAACGGCCATCATCTTCTGTAGGAATAAAGCCGGTTGCTTTATTTGAAAACAATAATCCATCAGCAAGAAAAATACAAATCAATAAAACGATAACTAACGGCGCTTTTCTGATCCACGTTTTTACGCTGGAAGTATAACCTTTTGTAAGCTTTTCAAATCCTGAATTAAACTTATAAAAGAATTTATTTAAGCCTTTTGATTTTTTGTCTAAATGTTGCGGCTTTAATAGAATTGAGCACAATGCTGGCGTAAGCGATAAGGCAATAAAAGCAGAAAGTAAAACTGAAATTGCAATAGTGATTGCGAACTGCTGATACAATCTGCCTACAATGCCCGGCACAAAACCAACAGGCACAAACACGGCTGCCAATATTAATGCGATTGCAATAACAGGTGCAGTAATATCTTTCAACGCTTTTGCAGTTGCTTCTTTTGGTGAAAGGCCTTCTGTATCTATATAATGTTGTACTGCTTCAACAACAACAATTGCGTCATCAACCACAATACCAATGGCCAATACAAAACCAAACATGGTAAGTGTATTTATGGTAAATCCAAGCGGTATGAAAAATATGAATGTTCCTATAATTGCCACCGGAATAGCCAATACAGGAATTAAAGTAGAACGCCAGTTTTGAAGGAATAGAAATACAACTATCGTTACTAATAACAAAGCGATTAATAATGTATGAACAACATCGTTGATTGAAACTTTTACAACTGTTACTGATTCAAATGGAACAACGTATTCAACATCTGCCGGAAAATATTTTTTCATATTTTCCATTGCTTTATAAACTCCATCTGCAGTTTCCAAAGCATTACTGTTTGGCGCCTGGTAGACTAATAAATAAGAAGATCTTTTTCCATCAACAAAAGAGTTCGCAGCATAACTTACTTTGCCTAATTGTATGCGGGCGATATCTTTTAAATAAACAATTGAATTATCCTGCGGATTAGAGCGAACAACAATATCTTCAAAATCTTTTTGTGTAGTAAGACGGCTGTTTGTAAAAACGGTAAATTCAAAAGGTGTAGATGAGTTTTGCGGAGGCGCTGCAACTGAACCAGCAGCAATTTGCAAATTTTGTTCGTTGATTGCACTTTGAATATCAGAATAAGTTAATCCAAGCTGCGCTAGCTTATCAGGCTGTAACCAAATGCGCATACTAAAATTATCGGCACGGCTAATTACATCACCCACACCCGGCACACGCAACAATTGGTCACGCACATAAATACTTGCATAGTTGTCCATGAAAGGAATACCATGTGTACCATTTGGTGAATATATCGCCACCAACATTAAAATACTTGGGTTACGTTTTAGTGTGGTAACCCCTAATTTTTGAACCTGGCTTGGCAATGTTGGTGTGGCAATTCCAACTCTGTTTTGAATATCTAAAGCAACAATATTAGGATCTGCATCAATATTAAGTGTTGCAGTTATTGATGACTGCCCGTTGTTGGCGCTATTACTTTGCATATAAGAAATACCCGGCACACCATTAACCTGCGTTTCAATTGGCGTGGTGGTAGTTTGCTCAACAGTTTGAGCATCTGCACCTGTAAAATTACTTGTGATCTGAACAGTTGGTGGAGTAATGTTAGGATATTGGCTGATTGGCATATTCATAATTGCCAACGATCCCACCATAACTATAACAATTGAAATTACTATCGCTGTTACTGGTCTTTTTAAAAATATATTTGATGATTTCTCACGCATAATTTTTCTTTCAGCTTAAAACTTTAGCTCAACTCCATCTCAATTATTTAAACAAAAACCTCTTCCTCTTATTTTGTTTGAGAAGGTTGTGCAGGCGCTTTTGGAACACCGGTATGTATTGCACTGCTATCTCTTAATTTCTGCACACCATCAGTTACAACAACATCACCTGCCTTTAAACCATCTTTCACTATAACCGTTCCGTTTATCTTACTACCTAACACCACTTTTTTCTGCAAAGCAATTGTATCCTGAACCTGGTAAACAAAGAATTCACCCAGTTGTTCAACAATACATTTATAAGGAATAACGATTGTTGCAGAATCACTTTTATTTTCAACGCGTATGCTTGCCGTAGCACCAACCTTCAACATCTTTTCAGGATTATTAAAAACGATTCTTGCTTTTATTGTACCCGTAGTTGCATCAACTGCGCGATCAATAAAACTTATGTACCCCGGATGAGAATAAATACTTCCATCGGGAAGTGTAACAGTAAATGTTGAATCTGTTTTTGATTTGCTCCTATTAAGAATCTCTGTAAACTTTGGAATTAAACTTTGATCAATTGCGATATCTGCTGCAATTGGATCATCAGTAGATATTGTATTTAATAATGTTTGAGGGTAAACAGATGTACCAATTTTAACCTGCGAAATTCCTATTGTTCCATCTATGGGTGAATAGATAGTTGTATATTTTAAATTGGTTTGTACAGACTGAACATTTGCCTGTGCTGCTGCCACCTGCATTTTTGCAGCCTCAAGATCTGCTAATGCGTTATCTACTGTTTGCGATGCGATGGCATCATTTTTTTGAAGTTCAATATAACGGTCAGCGTTCTTTTGTGCCTTTACCAAATTTGCTTTTGCAACATCAACATTTGCAGCTGCCTGGTCGTAAGCGCCTGCATATTGTTGCGGATCTATTGAATACAATTTTTCGCCTTTACGCACATGATCGCCATCATGAAAAAAAACACCTGTAATATTTCCTGATACCTGCGGTTTTATATCAACCTGCGTTAATGCAGTTATTGTTGCCGGATAATTATCATAATAAACAGTTACGCCTTCTTGTACTGTGTCGGTATTAACATTAACAGCAGGTGGCGGCGCTTGTTTCTGGCTGCTATCTTTTTTACCGCATGAAGCAGCGGTGATTATTAAAACAAAAAACAAAAAAAGTCTTCCCAGTTTCATACTTAATAATTTAATGTGCCCAATGCTTTTTCAACATCGAGCTTACTGCTTAAAACTTCATACAATGCATTTAAATAATTTACCTGCGTAGTTCGTAAATCACTTTCTGCAATAATTACTTCCAGGTAAGTTTTAACACCTGCTTTATATTGTAAATAAATTGTGTTATAAACATCTGTGGCTAAATCAAGATTATCATGCTGTATATTATAATCGCCTAAATAAGATTTGTAATTGGATATTGCCTGTGTGTACTCTGATTGAATTGAATCGCGAAGCGAAACAAAATTGTATTGTAATCTATCTAATTGTAAGTTGGCGGTTTTAATTTGCCAAACACGTTTACCGCCTTGAAAAATAGGAAAATCTAAAGTGAGGCCGATATAAGAAGAAGGATAATTTGTATTGTATAATTTAGAAAAACTATTATTAGCATAAGTGAGGTTATAATTTCCAAATGCTGATATGGTTGGAATGAAACTCCATTTATAATAACTAAGATTTGAGCGCAACAAACTTTGCTGTGTTTGCAAAATTTTATATTCAACACGATTGGTATAGTTAACCTGTTGCACCGTATCAATAAAAATTTCGCTTTGCAGTTGCAGGCTATCATACGTCAAACCAAAAGATGCTGGTTGCGGATAACCCATCAACAATTTTAACACAGAGAATTTTGCATTAAACGCTTCCTGGTATTGTTTCTTTTCAGACACCGCATTATTTAAAGAAATCTGTGCCCGCTTATAATCTGTTTTATCAACCACTCCGGCTTTGTATTGATTATATGAATCTTTCACTGTTCTGCTTAAACGCGTAATATCTTCATCAACTAACTTTATTTGCTGTTGGGATAATAACACATCATAAAAAGCTTTGCTTACATCAAGCACTACATAAATCTTGTTGTTTGCTGTAAATTGTTTTGCCTGCGTGCGTGCACTATTTGCTGTTCTGCTTGCAAGCAAAACATCAGGGTTAAAAATATTTTGATTTAATGAAAGATATGCAGTGGAAAAATTCTTTGCTGTAGTTGTAATAGGAACTCCGTTAGAAATAGTTTTTGGAGCTTGAAAATAATGTTCAAGAGAATAATCAAATGATATTTGCGGATACCAGTCTGCAAG
>JBDUBY010000395.1:0-5268 GCA_040003735.1 Parafilimonas sp. | reverse complement strand
TCCCGTTAGTGAACGGGATATTCTCCACACTAAACCTTAAGCGTTTACATGTTCCAAAAGCATTCGGAAAAGAGGTCATCCCGTTAGCGAACGGGATATTCTCCACTTAATAAAAAGTCCTCGTCCCTAAAATTAAATAAGCCTTTAGATTTATTTATTGCAATCCGGCACCCGACACTTCTCTTTTAGCGCCTTTAAAATCTGTAATAGTAATTTTATTTATATCATTAGTTACTTCAAACTTTCTTGATGATTGAGATAAATAAGTATTGCCGTAATAAAATTCAACGTGCTTTTTATTTCCGTTTTTATAAACTATGTCTGCAGAAAAATCTTCCGGTTGCAGGCTTATCCATTTGCTGTTTTTCGTGCTGATTGATTTCGCATACACCATCACGCTATCCTGGTTTTGTGTTGCAACATATAAATCTTCACCTTTTGCATCATGAATTTTTGCCAAAGCTTTTGCATCACCCGGCACAAAAAATCCTGATTGTGCAATGGATAATGCTTGAAAATTTCCTTTGCCATCACCTTTTAAACAAAGACCCATAAATGCATCGTGTCTTCCACTGTAAGGGTCCATTCCAAAATCGTTACCAACCATTAAAACATCAAGATTTCCATCGCCATCAACGTCTTCACTCATCATGCCAAACACAGGCGCAGCCTGCGCTTGCAGCGGCAAAGGTTTCATTACAAAATTACCATTGCCTTTATTTTCTATGTATGATGAAGCCATGTAATTCGCCTGCAGCATTAATGCACCTTCTTTATCTTTTGCGCTCCATATATCATCCATGGTTGCCGCACCATAAGCTTTATATGTTGGAAATTTTTTGCGCATAGAAATAACCTGGCTTTCCATATCGCCTTTAGTTGATATGGGAAACGGTTTCATTGTTCCGTCTTCTGCTTTCATGTAGCAAAAAACCATTGCATCCATCGATCCGTTATTATCAATATCTTTTGCCAGTATGGTTAGTGGCTCTGATGCAGTGCAGGTATAATTCGTATTCAATCCAAGATTGCCAACAACATAATCTATGTCGCCATCATTATCAAAATCGCCGGCAGTAATGCTGTTAAACCATCCAATATTATTTTCAATACCGGTATTATTTTGTTTGATGAAAGCTTTGCCTGTGTTTTTAAAAAATGTAACCGGCATCCATTCGCCTGTAATAATCAAATCAACTTTTCCATCGTTATCAAAATCGGTGAACAAAGCATCTGTAATCATCCCGATTTGTTTTAATTGCGGACAGAGTTTTTCTGTTGCATCAATAAATTTTCCGTTCACGTTTTCAAAAAGAAAACTTTTCGGCGGCTCAGGATAACGGCCTGATATAACTCTTCCGCCAATGAATAAATCCAAATCACCATCGCCATCAAAATCTGCAGCACGTACACACGATCCATTCGTTGAATCTTGCGGCAATGCATTTGCCGCTTTTGTAAATTTTCCTTTACCATCATTTATAAATAACCTGTCATTACTAATGGGATGATTCGGCGGAATTTCATAACTGCCGCTTACAATGTATAAGTCAAGGTCTTTATCACCATCAGCATCAAAAAATAAAACACCCATGTCTTCATAAAGCGGGTCATCTTTTTGTATTAATCTTGATGAATCCAGTGTAAATTTTCCATCAGCACTTTGCATAAAAAATACACCGGCATTACCGGATGTTCCGCCAATATAAAAATCATCAAAACCATTATTATCAATATCGCCAACTGCTATGCCCGGTCCATACTGACTAAGCTTATGTGGAATAGTTGGCTGAATATTATAATCAACAAAATCTCTTTCTTTTGGCTTAAAATTTATTTTATATTTTGATGAAACTTCTGTGAACAAAGGCTGCAACGCAGGCAATAAATTTTTATCAATTGCTGCATCTTTATAATTAACTGTGATGGTTTTATCAGCGTCAACATTTGTCAACATTTGTTTTTTACCATCTGTCCATTGCACAACAACAGAATCAATTTTTGTAACATCACCTAAACCAAAATGCGCTCTTGCATCATCAGTACTTAAATAACCACGGGTGGGATAATTTTCATAATACTGTTGCTTGCCATTATAATAAACATGCAGTATTGTTCCAATGCCATTAATATTTTTTTCATTGCCCTGAATGTTTACAGCGAGATAATGCTGATTATTATTATTGCCTGTATTGCGCAAAGTATTTTCATAAACAGAAGCTTCATCATTAATATTATTTACTACAAAATCAAGATCACCATCATTGTCCAAATCAACATAAGCAGAACCATTTGAAAAAGATGGTTGCGTTATGCCCCAGTCTTTCGATTTATTTTCAAATGAAATTCCATTGGTGTTTTTAAAAGCATAATTGCTTAGCTTAACAACCGGTAACGGATCCGTCATTGCCAATGTATAGCTGCCATTGTTTTTTCCAAGACCATTATCATACGCCACATAATCAAGATCGGTAACATCACGCGGCAAACCATTTGAAATAATTACATCACGCAAACCATCATTATCAAAATCTGCAACAAGCGGGCACCAGCTCCAGTCTGTTTGATAAATGCCCGCCATAAAACCAACATCACAAAACTCAGGATGATGGCCCGGAATAACGCCACTGTTTAATTGCAAAACATTGCGCACATATTGATGCGTGTAATTAAATCGCGTATTGTTGGTGTAATTGTAATATTCATTGCCGCTCAGCATACGCTTTTTGCGCATGTTTGTTTCTGGTAACATTTCAAGTGAAATCAAATCAATATAACCATCATTGTTTACATCAACTGCATCTGTGCCCATTGCATTATATGCAGTGTGTTTAAAATAATCAGGTAATTTATTGGTGAATGTGCCGTCGCGATTATTGATATAACACAGATCATTCGATATAAAATCATTCGCCACGTAAATATCCGGCCAGCCATCAAGATTTATATCTGTAATGCATGCCGCATGTCCCCAGCCTTCAATAGTTATTCCGGCTTGTTTTGAAACATTTGTAAAAGTGCCGTCACCATTATTTCTATACAAACGATCTGTATTCAACGCGCTGCCATCAGCAACTTTTTTTCTAAAGCGAATGGGCGTTTTTGGGTCATACAATTCATTTGTAACCTGGTACATATCCAAATCACCATCATGATCGTAATCAAAAAAATATGCCTGCGTACTAAAACCTGTATCGGCAAGCCCATATTGTTTTGCAGATTCTTTAAAGGTTGGAATTTTATCGTTATTCAATCCCTGGTTAATGTATAGCAGGTTTGTGCGCATCGGCACATTGTTTTTTAAAAAAGAACACGACACATAAATATCCTGCCAGCCATCGTTATTTATATCAACCACCGCAACGCCGGTACACCAATGTCCATTACCATTTACGCCAGCAGTATTCGTTATATCATCAAACTTTAAACTGCCTTTATTTAAATACAGTTTGTTTGAAACCATATTGCCGGAAAAATAAATATCTATCAGTCCATCTTTATTAAAATCGCCAATGCCCACGCCGCCGCCATTATAAATATTTGCCTGGTTTAAAATATTAAAACTGTCGCTTTCTGTAATCCTGTTTTTAAAACTGATGTTTGTTTGCGCTGATGGCAATAATTTAAAAAGTGTGGTATTTTTTTGAGACCATCCTTTTAAAACTAAAAATATAAAACCTGAGAGCAGCAGTATCCGCAGAAAAAATTTAGACATATTACCAATCGTTTCAAAATGCGTAAATTAATATTTATATCAGTTCGCATTCATCATCAAAAAATTTTTGAGACAGATGTTAGAATTTTTGAGACAAATTAATTATTCATTTTCGAAAACATACAGTAAGATTGAGCAAAATCAAAAACTTAATATTTCCTGGTTGCAAAACCTGGTGCTTGAACCTTCTTTAATTAAATTTTTAGATGCGAAAATTGCTTGCCATTCCGTTTGTTATTTTATTATTTGCAAATAGTGCATTTACACAGGATAGTTCACAACGCTGGAGTGAACAAAAAGCAAATGAATGGTATAAACAGCAACCATGGCATTGCGGTTTTAATTATATACCAGCTTATGCAATTAATTACACTGCGATGTGGGATAAAACAAGTTTTGATGCAAATGCAATTGATAAAGAATTAGCATTGGCTGAACAATCTGGTATGAATGTATTACGGGCTGTTTTGCAGTATGCGGTGTATGCTGATGACAGTGCTTATTTTTTAAAAACGCTTGACAGCTTTGCAGCTATTTGCAATAAACATCATATAAAATTTGTACCAGCTTTATTTGATGATTGTGTGTTTGGAATTAATTCTGATCCAAAAATTGGCAAACAACCTGAACCTTTAAAAGGCTGGTACGCTTGGGCATGGTCGCCAAGCCCCGGGCACAGCATGGTAGTTGACACAACAACTTATTCAAAACTCACAGCGTATGTGCAGGCAGTAATATCAAAATTTAAAAACGATCCGCGTATATTGTTCTGGGATTTATATAATGAGCCAACCAATGGCGGGCTTGGCACAACAACACTTCCGTTACTTAAAAAAGTTGTTGCCGCGGCGCGTTCAGTTAATTCATCACAGCCATTAAGTATTGATGTGTGGAATGAAAATAAAAGATTAAACGATATAGTTTTTGCAGCTTCAGATATTATTACATTTCATAATTATGGAAATAAAGATGCGCTCATAAAAGAAATAAAAGAATTGAAACAACATAACCGACCAGTGATAAATACTGAATGGATGAATCGCCCGAATGGTTCTACTATTGCCAGCAATCTTGCTGTTTTTTATGATGAGAAAGTTGGTTGTATGCTGTGGGGTTTGGTAAATGGTAAAACACAAACTGATCTGCCGTGGGGTCATCGCCCCGGCGACCCGGCGCCTGCGATTTGGCAACACGATTTATATCACGGAGATTTTACGGCATATGATGCTGTTGAAATTGAAACATTGAAAAAGTATATCGATATGTCCAAGAGGAATTAATTAGTCGGCATGATTAGAATAAAACAACAACTTGCACTTCATGCCCAACTTGATTGAGCATCTGCTTTCTAAATTGAAAGCAGTTTATTATATAAGCAGTTTTAAAACGCGAGTGCAGATTCCCGCTTTCGCGGGAATGACGTTGAAATTTCACGTAACTGCGAGGAACGAAGCAGTCTGAATGTTTAAATGAAAAAGATTACTGTTAATATTTGATTATTTGAATTTGAAAACACCGCCGCCATGGTAAATACGGATGATGACTAAAAAATT
>JBDUBY010000190.1:0-1588 GCA_040003735.1 Parafilimonas sp. | reverse complement strand
ACGCGAGTAAAGCCAAACCGCCCAATAAATAATAAGCGTTAAGCCATGCGGTTGATTGCGGATTAGCATTGTCAACAAAAGAGCTGAATATGAAATACAAAGAAAGATTACCAACCATAAAAAAAGATTCGATAAAATTCATCATGCTGATGTGTTCTTTTGAATCTTTTGTAACGATACCAATAGTGCTGTATACACTCATTTTTATCAAGGCAAAACAACAACCCACAGCAACAAATAATAATTTGATAGCGAAAAAACCGGGCGTATTTGGAATAATAAAACAAACTATTGCTACAATACCTAATGCAAATAACATTGCTTTTTTATAACCAAACCGCGCTATGGAAGACGCTACTAAAAAAGATAAGATAGCAATGCTTAGATCTTTGCATGGGTCTATCCAGGCTGCATCGTTTTTTGAAACACCAAAATTGTTTTGCACCTGTAATATAGCAATGCCGGAGCTGTTCAATAAAATAGCAAATACAAAATAATTTATGAAAAGTGACAGCTTAATTCTCCAGTTTTGCATAGCAATTCGTTTTGTAAGCAATGAAAATAAGCATTAGCATAGTTAATCAAAATAATAATTATTAATCTCCGGTTCTATCCAAAAAAAATTCTGCTTTGTAAGTAACAAAGCAGATTTTTAATGATGTTTAATTTATTTATTGTTTGTCAAACATACTTGCAGCGCTTGCAGTTTCATTCACAACTTTAATAAAACAACTTCCGGGTTTTATGTTGCTAACATTCACAGTTATAACAGTATTTCCTTTCTGCACATTTTGTTGAAATTGTTTCATCACATTACCACTAACATCTGTAATATAAATATGCACATTGCTTTGTGTTGATGATGTAATTGTCGCCATTAAATTATTTTGTACAGGATTTGGATAAATACTTTTAATTGAAATGGCTGCTTCTGCAATAGGAGAGCTTTCAAAACCAGATGCTGGCCCTGTACTTCCACCGCACCTTATATTTTGAGCATACGGCCAATCGTCATTGCCTTTATTTTCCTGCCAAACGGCAACTGCTTGTCCTTTATAAAAGTTCGTAAATCCATAACGGAATTTAGTATTAGATGAAGTTGCTAACGGCGTAACGTAAGCAGTGCTCCCATCAGCTTCATTTATTTTTACAGCAGCAAGTTTATTACTAACATTGGTTACTAAAAATACCGGGCTGTTGTCACATAAAGAAAGTTGAGAAAAAGCAAGGCTATTTAATTTTGACGACATAGGCAGCACTTCTTTTGCTTCTGTTCCATATTGATCAGAACCCGAAGCAGCATCAAACTTCTGTATATAAACGCCGCTTGTAGTTTGCAAAGAATTTGTAATGGTACAAACAGCCCATACATTTCCAGCGCCGGGTTTTTTTGCTATATTAATTGTTTGTTCATAAGGATCATTATTACCTGAAAAACCTGGAGCAAATCCGCTTCCATCAGTTCCATAAGGCAAACTTCCATCAGCATTTATTTTTTGCAGGTATGCATCAAAACGGTTGCTGCCAGATGGATTTCCATAATAACCAACATACGTTGTATCGTTTTCATGTATCACATCATAATAAC
>JBDUBY010000050.1:0-1590 GCA_040003735.1 Parafilimonas sp. | reverse complement strand
TGTTCATCATGGCGATGCGTTTTTTTAATAATGATTGATTATAATTTGTGGTAAGGCTAAGTGGAAAATGTGGTGCGGAAACTTTTAATAAACTCATTTGATAACTTGATTTTTCAACATGTTCTTTTTGTACCAATTGATTATCTGTAAGAAACTCAAGATTGTTTTCTATCTCTTTCCTGTATTGCCATGCAAATGGATTAAACCATTGCACGATCAGTACTAATTCTGCAATCAATATATCAAGGCTGTGCCTTTGTTGAATGTGAATTTTTTCATGCTGTAATACCTGGTTATAAACATTCCAGTCGTATTTTTCTGGGTTGATAAATATATTATTCAGGAAAGAACAAGGAGCCTTATCTCCTTTTACTTCTACAATGCGAAACCTGCCATCTTTTATTACAGGATTGGTGTAAGCACGATAAAAAAGTATAATTGTTTGTGCGATGAAATTCAATGCAAAAACAATTACGCCAAACCAATATAACCACAACATCCATTGCATAAATTGTTGCCATGAAAATGTGTTACTGCTAACAATATTTTCGTGTTGTTGTACGGGCTGCGATTGATTCACCTTGTTTGTTTCAGCAGATATATTTGGTTGAGCAACGTTTACAGAAACATTATTTATTATGTTAGTGGTAGCTTCCGTTTTTCGCAATGAAAATTGTTGCGGTATATGTACCAGCGGCAAACTAAAAGCAACAACCAGGCAAACCATCAATACATATCGGTTTACACGATAAAACGTTTCTTTCTGTAGCAACAGTTTGTAAAATGCGAGGCAACCCATAAGTATCAACCCCACATTAATAATATATGGTATCATTTGTTTGATTTTATCATTTGAAAAATTTCTTTCAGTTCTTTTTCAGATAAGTTTTGCTCTTTTGCAAAAAAGGCCAGCATGCGCGGATAAGAATCATCAAAATATTGTTTAACGATGTCTTTCATTGCATGTTTCTGGTAATCTTCGCGCCCGATGATCGGATGATATTGATATAAATTTCCGATGACGTCATGACCAAGAAATCCTTTTTCTTCAAGGATCTTTACAATGGTTGCAACGCTGTTATAATGCGGCTTGGGATCAGGCAATAATGGAATTATTTCTTTTATAAATGCCTCATTCAATTCCCAAAAAGCCTGCATTATTTGCTCCTCTCTTTTTGCAAGTTTTACCATGTTGAATAATTTGACACAATATTACTACTAATTAATTAGGAGGCAAACTAATTTTTTAGGAACGGTAAATTTATTACTTGTAAAAGATGGCTTGTTACTTTAGATATTGGAAAATCATCCGTTTAAAGCAACAAATTTTTTTTTCTCTATTTATCAATCACCTTTATTTTTTTGTTTGTTTTGTAACAGCTCTAATTGATACTGCAAATTGTTCTGTTGATATTTACCTTTGATATCTTTTAAATACATTTAGCCATTCACCATAATTATGACAAATACAATTAAAGAAAGAAACAACGTAAGAATTTTTGGTAAAGGCACGCAACCCATGATGTTTGCGCATGGCTTTGGCTGCGATCAAAATATGTGGCGTTTTATTACGCCTGCTTTTGAAAATGA
>JBDUBY010000226.1:0-1590 GCA_040003735.1 Parafilimonas sp. | reverse complement strand
CCTGCTAATAATATCCTTTTCATTTCTAAAATTCTTTGAGTTGATTATTGTTTTTTTGTTTCTATTTCAAAATTGGCAACCTGCAGTTTGCCATCTTCATTTGCGAGATCATTTGTTTTATTTCCAAAAAAGCGGCCTGCTTTTTTAAATAAGTTTTTAACCTTTGATTTATTCAGATCAAGCATGCCAACATGTAAAGAGTTGTCGTCGTCATTTGTGTTTATTTCTTTGTAAGCAACAGGATAAACGTTGTAGTTGTTATCATTTTTTTCTTGTGCTGATGTTTGCAAAGAAGCCACATCGTTTTGCTGTTGTTGCAAATGTTGTGGTGCATCAGCGATATCTTTTGTTTCAGTTGGTGGTTCTTTCTGATTTTTTTCAATATCGTTATGCTTTATCAGCGGATGTTGTTGAATGGCAACCTGTGTTTCTGCATTGTTGTTATTATCAAAAATATCTTTAGTAGTATTTTCTGTTTTCTTTTTTATAACTGCTGTTTCAGTTGTTGGCTTCTTTTCTTTTTTTATTGGTGATGATTGTTGTTGCGCAACAATTTGTTCAGGCTGATTTATTTGTTGCTTAATACTATCAACTGGTTTTGAAATAACAGCATTTTGTTTAGGTTGTTGAGTTATATGCTTATCCGCAACTGTAATAACCGTTGCAGGTTTCTGCATTAACCAAAAACCAACTGCACAAATACCGATAAAAATTGCCGCAACCGCAAGCTGTAATGGTTTTAAATAAAACGTTCTTCTTTTTTCTGTGCGGTATAAATCTTTTTTATTGCCGTAACTAATTATTTCCGGCGCAAGTACAGCTTGTTTTAAAGTAGTAAACTCATCCTGCAATTTTGGATGTTGCAATACATACATTTCAACTTCTTCACGTTTCGCAGCGCTTAGTTCATTATCAATATATAAAAGAAAATATTCTACGTGATTAGATTCATTAATGCTGTTGCCTTCTGTTCTTAATAAATTTTCTTTATCAAAAAATATAGATTCGTGTGCAACAAATTTTGTTTGCATCAGCATGGCAAACTCAGTGGTTAAATCAGGGTTTTGCTGTACAAAATTTTCAACTGCTGTTTTTGATGCTTCATCAAGTTCATCATCAACATACAGCAAAAAAAATTCTTCGTAATTATTTCTATTGATCGTGTTCATGTTTACCAGTTTTAAACTTACATCACATTTTCAGGTTTCACCAAATAATTGCGCAGGTTTAGCCTTGCGCGGTGCAGGTAAACTTTTACCTGGCTTTCATTTAATCCTGTAATTTGTCCAATCTCTTCGTAACTGTAGCCTTCATAATCTTTTAGTAACACCAAACTTTTTTGCGTTTCATTCAGCGTATTCAGTGCATCCTGTAAATTCTTTTTAAGGTTTGATACAGGCTGAGTATAAGTTTTTGTTTCTGCGGCAAATTCATCTTTTAATGTAATCCTTTTTATTTTTCTTATATGATCAATCATTTGATTGTATGCAACCGTGAAAAGAAAAGATTTCGATTTCTCCGCAATTACTGTTTCGCGGTTGCGCCATAATTTTTCAAAAGCAGTTTGCACAATATCTTTTGCGTCTTCTT
>JBDUBY010000166.1:0-5307 GCA_040003735.1 Parafilimonas sp. | reverse complement strand
CGGCAACAGAATCCTCAATGATTTTATTTTTTACCAATGCATTCCAATCATAAGCCTTAAAATGATTATTGATCTTAACACCAATAACCCACGATTTAAATTTCCAGGAAGTGCTGTCTCTTTTTTCAAGGCCGCTGTTTAAAGTATCTTCATCATAACCTTTCAAATCAGCATATTCATTTTTAAAGCTTGAATCAGGTTGTAATATAAAACTGTTTGGATGCAGCGCAAGCCAATCACCTAAAGCCATTTGTTGTGATGGAATTTCCTTTAATGCTGTTCCTTTCAATGATCCTGCAATGGCAGTTCCTGATTCCTGCCGCCACCAGCTTTTGGTTGCTTCATCTTCAAACATGGCATTGAAATGATCCATGCCAACGAGCCTGAAACTTTGCAATTTTCCATTTAGATAAGGACTATATATTCTTCCTGTTCTGCAAACGGTACAATAGGTGATCATCACAGGCTCGCCGCCAATTGTATCTCTAACCTGGTGATGATAACCGATAATTTCAAGAGGATATGCTTTTGCTTCGCCTTTTATTTCAACACCAATAATTAATTTGTTTCTGTTTGTTGTATCTGCAGATGCGTTTAATAATAGTTTATGTTTTGGCTGGTAAAACATTTTATCCGCTAGAAATTTAAAGTTGAATTGGTACGCAACAAACGCATAAAAAATCAGCACAACAACTACAATAACTTTCTTCCAGGTTTTACCGCGTTTTAAAATTTGTATTAATGGTATAATAATAATTGCAAACCCGATGAGCCGCAGCCACCAAATATTTCTATCAATAAAATAGGCAACAGAAATTGTATTTGCATGTTGGCTTCCGGGAAACGGCATAATAAAATACACCCGTAAAATTTCAACAGCAATAAGAAATATTAAACCAAGTGTTAGTAGCCAGCCTTTCATGATAAGTAACTATTAATAATGGATAATTAAAATTAAAAAGTGTGAGCTATAAGCAACGAATTGCGAACAACAATACTTATAACGCACAACTTATAACTTATTGTTCTGTTACCGGCAAAGGAAACTCGCTCCACACGTTATCATCCGGCCGATCTAATGGCAATTGATTAAGGCGATTGTAACGACGCATATCAATCCATCTGTGCCCTTCAAAATATAATGAGTAACGGCGTTCGTACAATAGCTCATCAATCAATGCAGTTTGCGTTTGTGCGCCACTATAATTTGTGAGGCCATGTTTTGTGCGAATAATATTTAATGCTTTTATCGCATCATCAAAATTATTCAACTGAATATTTGCTTCAGCATAAATTAAAATCAATTCTTCGTTGCGTATAATTGGAATAGGTGATGTGCTTGAAGTATAAACCCAAACATCGCGGTTGCTGCTTAAGCCTGCAGGTATGGATGCAGTTGAATTACGCAACGTGGCTTTACCAATACGATCATCGTTTGGTAAAATATCTGCTGCATAAGATGGATGTGCAACCCGCACTTCTCCATTTTGATTTTGTGGAATAAATGCAGGATTCAATTGATCACCTGAACCTGTACCGAACACATGATTTACGCCAAGATAAAAATCGCCATTCAGATCAAAGAACGATTCATCCAATGCAGCTAAAGCATCGTTCCATTTTTGTTGATACACATCAACTCTTGCCGCTAACGCACGATTGAATTTTAATAAACCTGCGGCATCACTAAACTGATTAAATCCTGCCAAAGGAAATACTACATCTCCATTGCTGAAATTTGTTTTTGCTGAATCAAGCAGAGATGAAATTGCAGCAAGCCCTGTACTATAATCTACGATAGGCCCAAGATTATTTGGATCTGTTACATCAACACGTATGCCGTTTGAATCAGTAAGATTAAGATTCATTAAAAGCTGGTATGCTTTTATAGTTTGGGCAAAACCTATATAAGCATCTTTTTGTGCATCAGTAATTAATGCAGAATTTGTTGCAGATTGAATTAATATGTTGCAATTTTTAACAACCCTGTATCGCGATGCCCATGGCGTAGTAATATAAAAATTACTGTTGCTTAATGTGGCTTCACTTGCGCCCAACAAGTCAGTAACATAACGTGGTTCAGAATTGGAGAAATGATAACATTCACGCCCGATTGCTCCAACATCATCTAAATAAAAAGCAATAGAATTGCGCATACCTGATTCGGTACCACTCACAAGATTGTTGAGCTCTGCAACAGTTGCATTGTTTTGATATACTTCAACAGTTGGCCCGTTTAAATTGCCATAATCTTTTTTGCAGGCCGAAAAGAATATGATTAATCCTGCAAAAAATAATGTTTGTATATAATTAGTTTTTTTCATGATAATAGATTGTTTGAATTAAAAGTCAAATGAAATATGAAACGCTGCTCTTTTGCTTGCAGGATAAGGATCAACATCAACGCCTGTTGAAAATCCTGTTCCAAAATTGGATACTTCAGGATCGTATGATTTATATTTTGTGATGGTTAAATAATTATTGAATGATATGCCAACGCGAATACCTTTTATATAACTAACAGGTAGTTTGGTAAATGAATAATATAAGCCGGCTTCGCGCAGGCGCAGGTAACTTGCATCCTGTACAAATATGCGTGCCGTAGTTCCAATTTGCATAATGCGATACACGCCATCAGGAACGCCAATTTTATTGGTAACGTTATCATAATCCGGAGCAGTGCCGCCAAAATCATTTTCAAGTGAAGTAAGATTTACATTGTCGCCGCCCTGTTTCCAATGCAACAAAAAACGCAGGCTTAGCCTTCCAAAAAAAGTAACTTCGTTGTAAGTGCTCATTTGAAATTTCGGTTCTGCATCACCTAATGCACTTACTCCACCGGTACCATCAAAACCTACAATCTGAGTAGCTGACTTGCCTTGCTCAATCTGAAATGAACCCAGCACATAACCAAACGAGCCTTGCGGAATTGGCGGTATGATAAGCTTTGTAACCTTTGATCTGTTCAACCAAAAATTAACTGAAGTATTCCAGGTAATTGTTTTTGTTTGAACAGGAATTGCATTCAAACCTAACTCAACTCCACGGTTGCGCAGGTTGCCCGCATTCAGCCATTTACTTGAGAAACCTGATGAAGCCTGCAAGCTTTGCAACATCAAAAAATCGCTGATGGTTTTGTTATAATAAGTTAGTTCAAAACCAAGCCTGCTTTTTAATACGCTGAAATCAATACCTGTTTCAAATTCTTTCTGGCGTTCAGGTTTTATATCTGCCTGACCTTCCTGTATGTTTACAATAACACCCGGATTGCCTGAAATATTTGATATGGCCATGCCGGTAAATTTGCTGCCATAAGCAGGTATGTTATTTGCTTCGCCATAAGCAGCACGCAGCTTTATGTTATTAAAAAAACCTTGTTGTACAATGCCTGCTTTTGTTAAGTTCCATGAAAGACCAGCTTTAGGATAAGTATAAAATTTTGCAGCATCACCATTGTTACTGCTTCTATCAAAACGTACGCCTGCAGTTAAAGTAACTGCATCAATAATGCTTGCTTCTTCCTGCACAAAAACTCCTGAGTTAAAATATTTTGTACGAAGCTGTGTTGCATTTAAAGCGCCTGCCTGGTCTACGTTACTCTGGCCCGCCAATACTTGCGTGGCGATATTTAAAAGATTATTATAATCACCTGTTTCTTGTGTAAAACCTGCCGATGTATTTAGCGATAAATTATCAGATGGAGTAAAAGTATTTACTAATGAAGCGATATAATTAGTGCTCAAATTTTTTGTAGAGCCTTGTATGGATGTCCCTTTATTTATTGCCTGCCACTGCAGCACACCGGGGAATAATGCCGCTGTTTGTACGTTATAAAAATCAAACCCGCCTCTTGCAATAAATTTTGTTGTACTCCGGCTATTACTTTGCAAAGTTGCTTCAAGGTTCAAACCGGTTATGAAACGATTTACAGATTCATTATTTTTTATCAGTGCAATTGTTTGTAAAGGGTTAGAAGCAGCAAATTGATTGCCTGGATAATTACCTTCTGCATCAGGATGCAATTGCGCAAAAGATGGTGTTGATGAAAGTGAAATACCTGTAGTTACACCAAGGTTGTCGTTACCAAACAATCCTCTGTCTGACGATGAATTAATATAGCTGGTGCTAACACCGATCTTTATATTATCGGTAATATGATGATCCACATTCAATCTTAAATTCGTATTACGATAGCCTGTATTTTTTACAATCCCCGCTTCATCTTTTTGTGCAACAGAAAAATAAAATGATGTTTGTTCGTTGCCACCAGTCATACTTAATTCTGTATTTCTTGCAAAGCCGGTATTACCATAAATTTCTTTTTCATAATCGTAAATTTTACCTGCAGCCTGCGCATCTAAAAATTGCTGGGCAAGCGCAGCACTTGTTGCGCTATCATTAGAAAGGCTCGCTGCCCGATCAGCAGTAAATGTTCTTACACCTAATAATTTACGCGCTGTAATCAAACCTAAATCTTGCGAAACTGTGATAGCAGTTTTACCTTGCCTTCCTCTTTTTGTTGTGATGATGATAACGCCTGCTGCAGCTTTTGAACCATATATTGCAGCCGCAGAAGCACCCTTTAAAATTTCAACGTTTTCTATATCCTGCGGGTTTATATCAGCAATGCGGTTTGATGCATTATCCTGTGTTGATGTTGGTGCGCCGCCGCTGGCTGCAGTAGTAACCGCGTTTAAACCTGCTGATGTTGCTGTATTATCTATGAACACGCCATCCACCACATATAATGGTTGCGTGTTTCCATACACTGAAGTTACACCGCGCAATTTCACGGTAACACCACCGCCGGGGGCACCAGAATTTGCATTAATATAAGCGCCGGGAATTTTGCCTTCCAAAGCCGCATCTAAAGTTTGCGCAGGTGCGGTACCACTTAATTCTTTTGAAGAAATAGTTGTAACAGCATTTGCAAGATTTCTTCTTTTTACTGTTGTTGAAAGTCCCGTAACAACCACTTCATCCAGGTTGGCAACATCTTCTTCTAATTTTATTGTTGATACAGAAAGTGTGTCGGCTTTTATTGTTTTTGATTTAAAGCCCGTGGCGCTTATAGTTAGCAATGCATCATTAGCATGCAACACAATTAGTTTGCCTTGTGCATCTGCAGCTATCATGCGTTTTGGATTATTAACAGAAATAGTAGCGCCTGCTATCGGTAACCCATTTGCATCTGTGATTTGCAAAGCAGTGGATGTGCTTTGGGCTTGTGATAAAACCGGAATAATCAGTATGCAGATTATCCCCATTATTGTAATCAGTTTTTGCATGTTATTGTTTTGATATGAA
>JBDUBY010000386.1:0-1601 GCA_040003735.1 Parafilimonas sp. | reverse complement strand
TTGGCAGGCTTACCGGCATTGGCGGCGTGCTTACAATTCTTTCCGGCTTTTTAATGGTTGCTGCTTTGCACGGCGCATTTGTATCGCAGTTATGGTTCCAGGTAAAAATGGTTCTTGTGCTGATTATTATTTTAAATGCATCCTTTTTTGCAAGAACGCAGAACAAAAAGCTGGAGAAATTACTATCATCAAACGATCATGCAATACATAATTTCAATTCAATTAAATCAAAACTGAATGTCTATTATGTCATTCAGTTTATTTTTTTAATTACCATTTTTGTTTTAAGTGTGTTTAGGTTTAATTAAAATATCGATTTGATTAAGTATTGATTTGATTAAGGGATCTAAAAAATTAAATCTTTCAACCAAGGCAAAACAAACATTCAGTTAAACTGGCTCAAGTGTTTATCAATTATCTTTGAGGCTTTTCAAAACAATAGAAAAATCATCAATTAATAGTGATTAAGCCAGTTTTATGACTTCACCAGAAATACGGCAAACCTTTCTTGACTTTTTTAAAAGTAAACAACACGAGATCGTTCCATCAGCGCCCATTGTTATAAAAAATGATCCAACACTCATGTTCACCAATGCGGGCATGAACCAGTTTAAAGATTATTTTCTCGGCAATAAACAAGCGCCATACAAACGCGTTGCTGATACACAAAAATGTTTGCGTGTTAGCGGTAAGCATAACGACCTGGAAGAAGTTGGCGTTGATACGTATCATCATACCATGTTTGAGATGTTGGGCAACTGGAGCTTTGGTGATTATTTTAAAAAAGAAGCAATTGAATGGAGTTGGGAATTGCTTACTGAAGTATATAAAATTGATAAAGAAAAATTATACATTACCATTTTTGAAGGTGATGCAAAAGAAGGTTTGGATAGAGATGATGAATCGTATAACGAATGGAAAAAATGGATCGCTGAAGAAAAAATATTGCCCGGAAAAAAGAAAGATAATTTTTGGGAAATGGGCGATACGGGTCCATGCGGGCCGTGTACAGAAATTCATTATGATAGCCGGAGTGATGAAGAAAGAAGAACTGTTGAAGGAAAGATTTTGGTGAATGCAGACCATCCGCAGGTGATTGAAATATGGAATGTGGTGTTCATTCAATACAACCGTTTAAAGAATGGAACACTTGAATCCTTGCCACAAAAACATGTGGACACAGGAATGGGTTTTGAAAGATTAGTACGTGTGTTGCAAAATAAAAAAAGCAATTACGATACAGATGTTTTTACAGGAACAATTACATCAATTGAAAACATTGTAAATAAAAAATACGATTACAGCGATAGCAAAGAAGCTGTTGCATTTCGCGTATTGAGTGATCATATTCGTGCAATAAGTTTTACAATCGCTGATGGACAGTTGCCATCAAACACAGGTGCAGGTTATGTTATACGAAGAATCTTGCGTAGAGCTGTTCGTTATTATTATTCATATCTTGATTATAAACAACCTTTATTATTTCAGTTGATTGATATAATTGCAAAACAATTCGAGGATGTTTTTCCTGAACTCAATCAGCAAAAAGAGTTTGTAACGAAAGTTATAAAGGAAGAAGAAGAAGCATTTTTGAGAACGTT
>JBDUBY010000438.1:0-1603 GCA_040003735.1 Parafilimonas sp. | reverse complement strand
AGCTTAGTTCATCAGGGGCGAAAGCTATGCAGGGAAATGCAGGCGGCTAAAGATACCATAACTTCATTCTTTAAAAAAGAATTTCAGTTCAATTTAAAATGAATTTATTAATTACGTGAGCTTGAGATAAGAAAATAAATCGTTTACAACCACCTTATTTAAACCCGTTTATATACTGCATATTTGTTTTTTATTGTAATTATAAATGCGTCGCATTACAAATAACAAACTTAAAGTTGAATGTGTAAAAGCCGATGAATTTGATTGCCCTTCTTCCTGAAAGAAAGGTTGCGATGGAGTCTAATAAATAATTTGATTTAACCGACACCATTTTATTTAGGCGCTTTGCGATAAAAATAAATGGCAACAAAAGTGAATATTATATTGGGCAACCAGGCCGCCAGCAAAGGTGGAAAACTTCCTTTGGTTGAAAAGATAGTAGAGAACCTGTCCATCAAAATAAAAAGTGCGCCTGAAACAAAACCAATTGCAAGATGCGCACCGCTGCCGCCTCTAACTTTGCGGCTGGCAATAACAGCGCCTATCAACGTAAGAATCAATACGGAACATGGCGTTGCGAGGCGCCTGTATTCTTCCACCTCTAATGTGCTCAAACCTTCTGTGCCGCGTAGTTCCTGCTGCTGAATATATTTATGTAATTCAGGCGAACTGAGTTTATCTTTTGCATAATCATCACGACTTAGATCAACTGGCTTAAAATTAAAATTCAACAACAATGTTTTTTCTGTTTTCACTTTTTCATTAAAGCCATTTATGGTTCGTTCCACCACATTTTTAAGCTTCCATTTTTTTGCTGCGGTATCCCACTGAATTGATTCGCACCTGAGATTATATACAACCTGGTTACCACGAATGCGATGCATAAAAAAGGGCCCACCATATTTTGATGTTGTATCGTAGTTGCGGATACCCGAATAGGTAAATGAATCAAGACGGAAATAAACGCTGCGCTGGTTGTTTGCCACCAGCGGATCATAACTCGAATTTACATTTACATATTTTGCCTGGAACCCGGTGTATTTTACATTAGCTATCGGGATTACAAATGCCAGCGAAAACATCAGTAATAAAGCAAGTAACCCGCCGCCAACCCAATACGGCATCAGGAACCTGTTATATGTTGTACCGGTTGCGAGAATCGCAATTATTTCGCTTCGGCCAGCCATTTTTGAAGTGAAAAAAATTACGGCTATCAATACAAACAAAGGAAAAAGCAACGCATCTATAAAAGGTATAAAACCAAGGTAGTATTGTGTGAATATCTGGCCTGCGGATAAGCCTGATTTTGCGAAGTCATCGGTTTTTTCACTGATATCAATTACAACTGCAATTAATGTAAACAGGAATACACAAAAGAAGAATGTAACAAGAAATTTTTTGAGTATATACCAGTCTATTTTTTTCATCAGCATAATAAAAGGCGAGGCAAAAGTAATTATTAGTTGATATGTTGATTCGTTAATAAGTTGATAAGCCAGATTGAAAAGTATAACACACACAAGGCATAAACGTTTTCTTTGTCAATCTTCAAATAAATTAATGGAAAACCCTATCATGAAAATCTGAGATGCCATTTTCCAAA
>JBDUBY010000452.1:0-18002 GCA_040003735.1 Parafilimonas sp. | reverse complement strand
ACAAGCTTGTATAAATATTTATGAACAACAATATCAAATGGCAAACTTTGTAAATACATATTATAACACAGATACAATTGCAGTTAATGATATTGGCGCTGTTTCTTTTTTTAATAAAAGCAAGGTTATTGATTTGTGGGGGCTTGCAAATATGCAGGTTGCGAAAGCAAAAAAAGATAAGTATGATACGCCTGCTTTCTTAAACACTTTGACGAATAATGAACATGTAAATATTGCAATTGTATATGATAGTTGGTTTGATTCGTCTTTATTAAAAAACTGGCAAAAAGTAGCAACCTGGCAAATACAAAATAATGTGATTTGCGGTGATGCAACTGTTTCATTTTATGCTGCAAAAACAAATGCTGATTCATCATTAAAAACAAATCTTGCAGCATTTCAACAATTATTGCCGGCAGATGTTACAGTAAAATATTATTGAGAAGAATAATGGAGAACAACTCAGGATATATAAAAAGTTTAGATGGCGTTAGAGCCATTGCCATTATTCTTGTAATGAGTTTTCATGCCGAGATTACTCACTTTGGCTGGTTCGGCGTGCAATTATTTTTTGTGTTATCAGGATTTTTAATAACAGGAATTTTATGGAAAGAAAAGCATGTTGATTCATCACTTTCTTTTAAGTTTAAAAAATTCTGGGTACGCAGGTCTTTACGTATTTTCCCTTTATACTTTGGCTATTTATTATTTATAAGTTTAGCATACATATTCTTTCATTTCCCTTCTTATTATTCTAATTATGCTCCTTATCTTTTTACATATACATTCAACTATACAAGATCATTACCACAATGGCAGGGCAATCCTTTGTTTACACATTTATGGTCGCTTTCAATTGAAGAGCAATTTTATTTATTCTTTCCGTTGATAATGTTTTTATGCCCGCCAAAGTTTATTAAATATTTAATGTTGATAGTGATTGCTGTTTCTCCGCTAACAAGATTTTTGTTAGGTGAATATTATACCAGCAAAGGATTATCTCAACCGGTTGTAGCAGATGCTGTTTACTGGAATTTGTTAAGCCATCTTGATGCTTTTTTTATGGGCGGAATTATACCGGTATTTTCACTACATAAAAAAATTAAAAAGCCGCAACTCATTTTTGTCATTGCATTGATAGTTGCAATTGTTGCAGGCGCTGTGAATTTTGTTTATACTGATTCAGGCAGTTATTATTTTAATGATCTTGGATACAATCATGGGCAAACGCAGTTGTATGAACATGTGTGGCATTACTCTATTCTTAATTTTTTGTTTGCCTCCTTTATCCTTTCAATTGTAAGTATTCATAGTACAAAAATATTTGCTTCAATAAGAAGAGCACTGGAAAGTAACTGGATGGTTCGCATTGGAAAAGTATCTTATGGAATGTATTTATTTCATTGGGCAATTCTTGTATATGTGAGCAATCGCATTTTCACAACGGAAATTCTTTGGTTAAAAATATTAATTTTTATTCCTTATGTTGCTGTGGTTTATTTAGTTGCTGAATTAAGTTTCAGGTTATATGAATCACGTTTTCTTAAACTTAAAGATTCACTTTTTACAAAAAACAAATTTCAAGAGAAGAAGCAAGGTTTATCAACAAAGGCGGATACATCATTACCTGTATTAAAATCAATTCATAATGAAGGATAATCAATCTAAAATAAATGGTTGGTTTTCTAAAGCGTTTAACCTTCCTGCATTAAAAAAAAGCAGGTTATACTGGGTTGATTATTTAAAAGGAATTGCTATTGTATTAGTTGTTTACCGGCATTCATTATTAGGAATAGAAGGCAGCGGCCAGCATACACCGGCTTATCTGGAAAATGCGAACATGGTTTTTTTTAGCTTTAGAATGCCTTTATTCTTTATGCTCTCAGGAATATTTGCAAGCTTAAGTTTAAGAAAAAGGTCTGTGAAGCAATACATAAGTTCAAAGTTTGAAACTTTAGTATATCCTTATTTTATCTGGGTAATTATACAGATAACTTTACAAATTTGTTTATCCAGCTTTACTAATTCTAACCGAGGTTTAATTGACTATACATATATATTTTATCAGCCACGTAGTCTCGATCAATTTTGGTATTTGCCCGCATTGTTTAACGCTGCTGTAGTGTATGTACTTATAAAAAAATATATAAGCGAAAAATGGTTTGTGTTGATAACAATCGCATTAGGATTTTATTTTTTGTCGCCTTACCTGCAAAATATCAGTATGATTTCTGACTGGATGGAATTTTATATATTTTTTGCACTTGGCGATACTATCTCACAATTATTTTTTCATGAAAAAGCACAAAATTTTTTTAAAAACCCGCTTACACTTTTGTTTGCAATACCATTCTTTATTGCAGCGCAAATGTATTATTTAAGCCATAACATGTATTATCAAACCAGTGAATTAATGCGCGCAGAATTTTTACTGATCGCACTCACAGGTTGTTTTACTATGCTTGCTTTTTCTTTTATGTTGCAGCGCTGGAATGTGTTATCATGGTTACGAATTCTTGGTTATCATTCAATATACATATATGTTATGCATGTAATGATAGCCGCATTTACGCGCAATTTTATGATGCACGTATTAGATATTCATAATGTTTTTGTGATCCTCTTTTCATGTATTACTGCAGGTTGCATTTTGCCAATCATGATTTATAACCTGTTTATTCTTAATAATGTTGGCTGGTTTCTTTTTACTTATAAGAAGAGGAAAATCAAAACTGATTTTAAAGAACCTAACCTTAAATCTTCAGTGTTATCTGCTACATAAATTCTTTCTGGCCTTGTTTTTAAACTAACTAACAGTCGTTTTGCAAAAAGAATGTTAATTGAAATTTCTTCCCATTTCAGGAACATTATTTGCTTACAAATCGCAATTCTGAAAATACAATAGTTTATTGTAGATAATCTTTAACGACTACTTAATTTAAAAACAAATTCAATGAGAAAATTGTCATTAATTTTCCTGGTGACAGCATTTTGCGCCTGCACCAAGACAGAGCAGACTCCTGCAACAATTCAAAGTGTAAATGCATCTGATTCAAAAGCTTCTACTGGCCACAAGCGTATTATACTTAAGCAAGGTGGTGATAATGGATTGTACATCAGTGGTAGTAACTTTTCTTATTCACCCGGCGATACGCTTGTTTTAACCGGAGCCTGGAGTTATTGCACATTAGACGGCATTTGTGGTACGCCAACAGCGTTTGTGGTGCTCATAAACCAGGGCTCACAGGTTCAGCTAAGCAGTGGCTTTTCTTTTTCTAATTGCAGGTATTTGAGATTGTTAGGTAAAGGAACAAAGGATAAATATGGCTTTCGGATTTCTGAAAGTGTTAATGATGGTGTTGGCATAACTGTAACTGGGCGTTCTTCTTATATAGAAATTTCAAACGTTGATATTTATAATAAAACTTATGGATATTGGGTTAAGCAAGAGGCAAGTTGTATAGATAGTTTACAATATCCTAACTGGATCATCAATCATATTGCAATTCATGATGGGCGCATCAGGGTAACAAACCAGGAAGGTTTGTATATGGGAAGTACAGATCCTAATGGTACAAGAGCTATCAGTTGTAATGGTTCTACAATATATCCCAAGCCTTTACGTCTCGGGTATATCAATGTTTTTCACATGATTATTGATAGTACTTACAGAAGCGGCATACAACTTTCTTGTGCTTCTGCCGGTATCAATAATATTCACGATAACACTATTACAAATAATGGTTATGAATACAACTCAAACGGCCAGGGTTCAGGTATAAGTTTAGGTGGATATACACAAGCGAACGTTTATAATAATACAATCACAAATACTTATACCATGGGAATATCTTCTCTTGGAGCTGGCCCGCTGGTGCTAAAAAATAATACAGTTACTAATAGTGGTTCGCTTTCCGGCCATACAGTTCCCGGCATGGCAAGCATAATGGTTGATACACGTAACACCAATCCTGCAGACAGCACAACATTCAACATAAAAGACAATAAGCTTGGTAATAATACTGATGTTAACATACGCATTTACAGAACTTATCCTACCTATACAAAAAGAAACATTATATGTAGTAATAATAATGCAAAAATTGCTGTGGATCCAGGTGTAAAATGGACTACATGCAACTAATCAAATTAAGAAAATATATAAGTCCTTATATATAATTCCTTTATAAGGATGATTTCGAAGGAAGAGGCATCAGGTTTGGGTGCTTCTTCCTTTTGAATTGAGAAACATTTATTTTTTGTTAGATACTGAAAATGGGAAGCTTTCTGCTCCTTTTCCCCTTTGTATGTTTTGTTGGTTTGTCATTTCGAAATTAATAGTACAATACTGCACTAAAGTTTTATGATCGAACCAATTATTGTTGTATGATTTTCCGTTAAAGCTAAACAACTGGCTCTTTTATTTTCATCAACTTTTATACCTCGTGTTACCGGCATTATGCTGAACATGCCATAATCATTCATCCGCGGCGATGGCTGAAGCGTTTGTTTAAAGCCTCTTATCTTACTTGCATCGTACGTATATTGCCAGCCGTTGCCGTTTTCGCCGGTTTGTGGCGTCCAGAAATTCATTCCCAAAGCACTAACAACTGCGGGATATGTATTACCATTTGATAATTGAAACTTGACTGGCTTCCCATCAAAGTGTTTACTTTATCAACGGGACTTTGCATTGAATCAATTGTTTGAGCAAACATGACTGTGAACCAATGCATAAAGCATTAAGCTGGCTACAATTTTTCTCATTGAAGTAATTGAAGAGTTCTAATGGTTACAAAAAAATGGATGAGTTAATTATTATTTAGATCATGATTTATCCGGAAAGAAACCTCGTATTCAATCAACACCGATTCATGAGATATCTTGTGCCTCGATCTGACGCTTATGTTTTACATTATACTGTTATCATCAATTCTTTTAATTCAATTCTTAATAGCTGATACTTACATTAATTCCATCAGGACTGTTTGCAAAACCGAGATATAATGTTTTAGATAATTCATCCCACGATAATTGAACATCCGTTATTTCATTGCATTTATTATCTGTAACTATTGTCTGCGTTGGTTTTAATGGAAGCAAAATACGCATGCTGTTGTTAGTATTGATTGGACTTTTTGCAACAAATGAATAATGTTTGTCTTCAGTTTTTTCATCATAAATTCTTGATGCTGATGCTAACACTTGAGGTCTATTTTTATCAGTAATACGACTTAAATCAAACAGTAAAGATTGCTCGCCGGGTTGCACATTTTTTTCTGCAAGCACTGGCAATTGCGGATCAAACAAATCAATCACCGGCCCGTTTATATGATAAGCTTTTGTATCATTATTTTCATTCATTACAGAAATAATATCATACGGGCCGCGTTCTAAATAAAAATTATTTTTTGTTGTAAGCGTTCCTGCTTTTGCATCATGTTCATAAGCTTGCTTAACGATATTAAAATAAACTGAATCGTTATTTTGTTGCAAAACAAACTCTTTCGGATTCTCTTTTATCACATAAACAATTCCTTTACCAACTGTAAATTTTTGCTTGCCTGATGATAGATCAATATTCAATAACTTAAATAGATGTTCTGATGGCGTTTTAAAATTGTTCCCTTTTGTATTCCACCATTCCATTACAGATTGATAGGGATCGTCATCTTTCCCAACATAAATTAATACGCCACCGCTCTTCACCCAATCAACAATTTGCTGATGCACTTTTGATGCATCTGGCTTCATGTTACTATAACTCATCACCAGCACTTTTATATTACTAAGTGTTGCAGGATAAGCGAGATTTTCCATGTGTACAGTTTGCACTGCAATGCCACGTTTTACAAGTGGTAATGTTTGTCCGTAAAAATTTGAAAATTGTGGATCTTCATAACCGTTGTGTGTTGGGAAACGCTGAAACATTAATGAGTTACTCATCAATACACCAATATTATTTACGCCACTTATTTTGTTGTTTGATAAAGGCATTTTATTCAATACGTTTATCATCACCTGCATTTGTGTTGAATAATATTTTGGGATTAACACTTCGCTATCGCTGTTCGCAACTTTATATGGGCTTGTATAAATTCTCTCCGGCCACGGCATCACCTCATAATTATCAACGGTTGGATATAAAATCTCTGCAGTAAATGTTGCTTCATAATTCTTCTTATAATCGCTCCAGTCTTTATGATTATCTTCAATAGGATCAGTTAAAAAAAACAGTTTTCTTTTTGTTGGAGCCGTCATTGATAACATAGAACCATATTCCAAATATGCATTTTCAAAAACACGCTCTTTTTGTTCACCGTTAAAGTAAGTTGGCTCACGCGAAGTGCCCGTCCAAACCTGCGCGATATAACCATCAATTCCGGGCAATGATGCAAGGCTTGCTTCAGGACTTACAATTTGCCATGAAGAATAATTAACCAATGAATGCGTTGCGATATAAACCTTTATATCCTTATTTTTTTCTTTGCCATATTGTTTTGCATAATCTGAAACCTGTTTTATAGCATCGTAATACAAATGATATTTCAACTTGCTTGATAAATAAGTATTTTCAGGAGAGGCATCCTGCGGCCGCCAATCAAATCCATAATATTTTTTCCATTCATTTTTAAATGGTTCGCTATAACCTGCACGTGCCCAAAACTCAGGCTCTTCTAAAAAAATATTTGTAATGCCAGCATCAATTACCCGCTTAATAACCCTCTCTTTCATGTAACCAATAAATGATTGCACCGGTACAACATAAGGCATATTATGTCCATGCATTATTGTATCACCTTTTATTGTTACTTGTCCATCACCTAAATGACTTTTTCCATCCCACTTACCTAAAAAATAATCAAAGTATTGCCCCCATGCAATGCCCGTCATAAAATCAACCTGGTAGCCTTTGTCTCTCCACGATTTTACACGCTCTTCAAACGGAGCTTGTCTTATTTCACTAACGCCGTAAACAATTGCAGCATCGGAACGCACATCAATTTGAGGAATCCATACATGCGCAGTTTGAAATGTTGTTTTTTGCCTTGGATTTTCTTTTGATGTGTTATACGATTGGGCTGATAACCATGATACAGAAATTGTATAAATAATTAACAGGTGTATTCTTTTCATAACCTTCTCATCAATTAATAATTCAATTTAAATTTTTAAAAGGGTAGGGCTGATACCGACTGCTTGTTAAATATGTTTGATCAATTTATTATAGTTCTATTAGATTTTTGTTATGGATAATTTATCAGCCTCCACTCACTCACCTGAATTAAGTCGCTTCCGTTATTAGCTATAACATTTATACGGTATTGAGTGTATGCTGTTGTGTTATTAAATTCATATCGTTTAGTAAAGTTCCGGTCAGTAAAAACTTCATCACTTCGTGTATCAAGCACTGTCCAATTTGTTCCATCATTTGAACCAACTAATTCCCAGTTTTTCATATCTCTTTCAGGTGCATCGTTACCCGAAGTAATTGTATAAGCGCCAACAATTGTTGCAGATGGAAAAGCAAGCTGCACCCAAAAATCCTGTGGAAAACCACCCGTTAAAAATTTGGTGTTATAATCACCATCTACTAACTTTTTCGAACCTTCATTTGCATCTGCTCCGCCATCATTATCCTTACTTACGGTAAGTGTTGCCTGCGCCGTAACATCTACTTCCAATCTTTGAATTGTATCTATCAAAAAATAAGTAGTATTTAAGCTGCTATCAATATAACCGGCTGAAGCAGATGTAATACTTACTGGTAATATATATTTTAATGATCTGTCGAGGTCTTTGGTAGTTACGTTAACAGATAAAGCTGTTGATGTTGTAGAACCGGATTTGATTACTGCATCGAGCGATGGAATTGTGTAACTGCTTTCAGGAAGTAAAACATAAGACGTGTTATGTTGTGAGTTATAAGTGGTTACCAGCGATCCATTTACAGCAAAACTTACAGCAATATCACCAGCCGGATATTTTAATCCGCCATAAGCTGCGCCAAAAATAATTGCCTGTGGTGTATCTGCCAGCAGTAAAGCCATTTTAGTGTTACCAGCAGCTTGAGGCATATAAATATTGCCTTCTTTACTGTAAGTAACCATATCCGGTTTGTTGCAGGATATTATTGTAAAAAATGATAAGGATAATACAACTGCAATAAAGAAAAACTTATAAGTTGGTTTCATTAATTAGTGATTTTAAGATTACTGATCTTGTTGTGATTATTATATCATAAAATTACCAACCTGTATTTTGAACCAGGTTTGCATCAACATTAATTTCCTGTTGTGGAATAGGCCACAGGTAATGCTTCTTTTGAAATATCCTTGTTTCAAAAACTGTTCGTTGGTAAAAAGCAGCATCCTGCAAACTTGTGCCGCCATTAATGTTCATTCCATAAAAAGGGCCGCCATCAGTTTGTTCTGCTATTTTCCACCTGCGGGTATCAAAATACCGGCAATTCTCAAAAGCAAGCTCTATTCTTCTTTCTTTTCTTATTGCAGTGCGCATCAGATCTTGCGAAAGGCCAGTTGCTAAATCAGGAATTCCTGCTCTTTCTCTTATCAGGTTTACATATTTTGCTATATCCGGATTGCCGGGAGAAGATTCATTAAGCGCTTCAGCATAATCCAAATATATTTTTGCCAGCCTTATCATAACCCAGGCCCTGGCATTATCATCATAGCTTTGAGTAATGTTTTTTCTAATGATATAACCCGTAGGCGAGTAATCATTGCTTCCTACCTGCTTGCCTGAATTACCCGTATAATATGTTTCTGTAACAACTGTGCCTGAGCTTGTACTTGTATTTAACCATATGCGGCCATTATAAGTAACATCTACATAAAAACGAGGCTCCCTGTTCACCCACATGTTGTATGTGCCTGCCGTAGTGTATTTGTCATCTTGTGTTGAAAAACCGTTCTCTACATATCCAGAGCCAGCATCGCTTATAGATAAGCCATTATTCATAAAGAACGCATCCACCATTTCCTGCGTTAAACCTAAACCCCCACTTCCTCTAATAGAAGCATCAGAACCTGAATGATAAGGCGTGCCTTCATATTGTCTTGTGCCGGGGTCTGCACCTATTTTTGCGAAAATCCATTCCTTATTCCAGTCATTATACATTACATCACGGCAAGATGCATACGGATCATAATTTCCCGAACCATCATTTTCTTTAAACAAATCAAACTTACCGGGCACATACTTATCAATAAAGGCTTTGTAAGCTGTAGCAGCTTTAGCCCATTTTGAAGGATCTGCCTGTTGCGGAATTAATTGTGTGCCATCAGGGTTTTTTAAAGATGCATAATCGGTATTACCATTGTATAAAGGGCTTGCTGCATTTAGAAACATATCTGCTTTGTAAGCCATCACGACCGATGCCATCATGCGGCCTTTATCGCCGGAAGGATCAAAAATATCATCAGGAATATCTGCTGCCGCTTTATCAAATTCACTTGCAATATAATCCACACAGGAATCGTACGGGCTGCGTGCAAGCTGTACATCTTCAAGCGGTGCATCGGGCGCTACAACATCATCACCAATAATTACTACAGGCCCGAAGATTTTTAAGAGACTGTAATAATAATAAGCACGTAATGCTCTTGCTTCACCAATATATCGCGCCAATAGTTGTGCGCCGTTAGCAGCGTCTGTAATTTCTTTACACTCACCAACATGTTGCATAAAGTAAGTGGCTGAACGGATACCCTGGTAATACCCCGACCAAAAATCATTTACAACGCCGCTTGTTGGTCCCCATGATCCAACATTCATATAATTACTGAATACAAAACTCCAGTCATATTCAGCCTCATCAGATGCGCCTGTCCACGGGCCGCCGCTGGTAGGGCCTCCGATATAGCGCTGGCTGGCTTCGTCTCTTATATAAGAATATACGTTGGCTAAATAATTTTCTACCGTGTTTTTGTGTGCAAACACCTGTTCAATAGTTGTACGGTCTTGTGGAACCTGGTCAAGAAAACCTTTTTTACAACTCCATGTTGCTGTTAATAAGCAAAAAGCAAAAAATATAATAATGAATTTTTTCATAACTGCTATATTGTTGAATTTAAAAATCGAAATGAATGCCTAATGAATAAACAGCTACCTGCGGATATTTTACTCCGTTTGAAGTGGTAGTAAGCTCAGGATCCCAGAGTTTAAATTTGCTGAATGTGAGTATATTTTCACCAATAAAATATAATGAGGAGCCTTTAATACCAAATTTTTTAAATGCCGTTTTATTAAATGTGTAAGCAAATTTTAGGGTTCTTAATTTTATAAAAGAAACATCTTTCTGCCACCATGTGCTTGTTTGAAAATTATTACTGTTTTGCGGGCCGCCAAAAGCAAGGCGCGGATAAAAAGCACCTTGATTTTGGTTTTTCGGAGTCCACCTGTCTGTTATGTTACTATATGCATTTGATATGCCGCCATCACCACCAAAAGGTTGAATACTGCTGCCTCCAACTTCAAGATTAGCTGTTGCCTGGCCCTGGAAAAATGCGCCAATGGTAAAGTTTTTATAACTAAGGTCAAATCCAAATCCATATAAAATAAACGGAACGTCACCGGTTCCAATTACTGTTTGATCGTAAGAATCAATTAATCCATCACCATTAAGGTCTTTGTATTTGATATCGCCGGGCCGGACTTCGCCAAATGTTTGTTGAGGGGAAGTAAGAATTTCTGTTGAATCTTTAAACAAGCCTTCAGCAATATATCCAAACCTGGTGAGCACGCCTTGCCCTGTTCCGTTCTGCCATGGATATTTTTGACTGGCCTGATCATTTTGAATTACTTTATTACGTGCATAAGTAAAATTTCCCTGCAATCCCAAAAACAAATCTTTTGCAAGTTTTACATGGTTTTGTTGAAGCGAAACATCTACACCCGCATTATTTACTATGCCAAGATTGCCGTAAGGGGCTGAGGTTAACCCTACAAATTCAGGCACAGTTCCTCTTTGCAGAAAGATACCGGTTCTATGCTCTTTAAATAAATCAACCTGGAGGTTTAAAGCATTAAACAAGCCTAAGTCCATTCCAATATTTGTTTTGTGTGATGTTTCCCAGGTAAGATCAACAGCATAACTGCTTATTTGATAACCGCCAATGCCACTTCTGTTTGTGCCAAATACGTAACCGTTGGCACCCGTATTTACCTGGTCAAGATAAGTGAAGCGGTATGTATCGCGATTTTGGCCAATCTGACTATTGCCAACTGTTCCCGAGGAAAAACGGAATTTTAAAAGATTTACTATATTTTTTATAGGCTGAAAAAATTTTTCATTGGAAACAACCCAGCCGGCACCATAAGAAGGAAAGAAACCGTAACGTTTTTTTGGTGCAAAATTTTCAGAACCATTATAACCAAAATTATATTCTAAAAAATACCTGTCATCGTAAGAATAAGTTGCCCTTCCTGCCAGCCCTCTTGTACGATAGGGTATAGAACTGGTAAAATTACCTGCAAATGCATCTACATATTCACTTTGATTATATAGTACTAAGGCACTTACACGATGGTTTCCAAAAGCTGAATCATAGTTTAAAGCGGTTTCTGTATAAACTCTTCTGTCACCACCATTATTTCGGTCGTAGCTTAAAGAGTTTGTTCCTGAATAGGTTAGTAGCAGATTTAATGAACCATCCGGATTGCGCCCGTTGGCTATATAAGCATTTTCTCTTTTACCATGGTTAATATCTAATTCACTGTAATTATCAAATGCGTACATTGTTGTAAAAGAGAGCCCCTTTACCAACATACCTAATTGCTGGCGTAAGCGAATATTTGTATAAAGTTGTGTTTCATATTGATTAGCATATCCTGACTTTGCAGCCGCATCAAAAGGGTTTCTAAATCCTCCGTTAGGATTTCTGCCGGAAGTTGAATCTCCGGGATAGGTAAAAGGTAGTTCTACCGGAGGCATATCAACAACTGATTGGAAGATGGAACTAACCTGCGATGCATCCCGGGGGTTATAACCACCGTTTATTGCAGGATAGTTACCATTGCTGTAATAACCTTGTAAACCAATTTCAATAGTAGTTGTACCAGTAGCTTTAAGGGTAAGATTACTTGTAAAATTAAAACGCTGATAGCCTACGCCACTATGATAAGGTTCATTTGGATCAGATTTTACAAATCCTTTTTCATCATAATATCCTAATGAAACATAATAAAATGAAGAAGGAGCACCACCGTTAATGCTTAATGTTACTTTATCATTACTACCATTTTTCTTAAACACTTTATCAATCCAGTCAACATCCGGAAATAAATAAGGATCATTTCCTGCAACTGTACTATCAATATAATCCTGGCTGAATTTTGGAGCAGCGCCCCTGGTAGTCAGCGCTTCATTAACCATATTCATATATGTAAGCCCATCGGCCATTTTGGGCAGCCTTGTAAATGTTGTAACACCTCTTAAATAATCAAATGAAAACTCGGGTTTGCCTGGTTTGCCTCTTTTAGTGGTTATTAGCACAACACCGTTTGCACCACGCACCCCGTAAACAGCAGTAGCAGAAGCATCTTTTAAAATACTGAAAGAGGCAATATCATCATAATTTAAATTGCTTAAAGACCGTTCTACGCCATCAACCAAAATTAAAGGCCTCGAATTATTTATTGTTGCTATTCCTCGTATCCATATATCTGCATCATCATGCCCTGGCTCTCCTGTTCGTTGCACGGCAATAAGACCGCCAATTCTTCCGGCCAAGCCAGCTCCCACATTTGCAATAGGCTGTTTTAAGTCTTCAGTATTTATGGAAGATTGAGCGCCTATCTGGCTAATTCTTCTTTGTCTTCCGTAACCAATAACCACCACATCATTTAATCCTCCCTCTTTGGCATCAAGCGTTACTTCGAGATAAATCCGATCGCTTACCGCCAACCTTTGTATGTTGTAGCCAACATAGGAGAATGAGATAGAATCGCCTTGCTGCGCCTCTATAGAAAATTTTCCACCGGCATCTGATAAAACGGCTTTCTTACTAGTTTCGTTTTGTACTGTAACCTGTTGAAGTGCGTTGTTTAATGAGTTGTGCACGACGCCTGTGATCGTAAGATTTTGTTTTTGCTGTGCAGAGTTTTTTTGAATTACAATCAGGATAAAACAGAGGAAGAGTAATGAGGTTTTACATCTTCTCCCACATAAATAATAAAATTTCATGAGGCAATTGTTGTTTTCAGGTGATTTAATGGCCATCGAAATTCTTATGGCAATGGCTTTCAAAATAGTATTGTGTTCCAGCTTTTCAAAGCGGGTATCTGGCGATGTAAGTTTATTGCATGCAGTATTAAAGTCCGGGTTAAAAAAAGGGTTAATCAATAAAAATATTTGGTTAATCTTAACATTTTAGGCCATTTTTGATTTTTCTTGCTTACAAGTTGATGTTATCAAAACTAATAGGGCAAGAAGTTCCTAACGATCGTTTGTATTCGTCAGCATATTGATCAAACTTTTTCCTTGCATAATCAAGACCCTTTAACTTCTTGAGTGCGGCAATTTCGTATTCAAGCGCTTCTTCGTTAAAGGGTTCGATTTTTAAAATGAATCTTGAGATTTCAAGTATTTGTTTAAGATCGTTGCCGGTGAGGGCCTTTTTAATTTGTTTAGTAGAAAGATTAATTAATCGCTGCTCATAATCGTATCTAAAGTTTTCAAGCCATGCATCATGCAAGTCATGTAACAAAGTACCGCGCAGGATAAGTTGCCAATTTTCGGGCGAAAGCTCGTTTGCATTCAAAATATTGAAAACAGTATAATAATCGCAGAAGATATTTTCATCAGGCTTAAAAAAGTAGTTATCGCCTGAAAAAATCAATTCAAGCCCATGCATATCGCTGATAGCATTGCGTAAATGATTAAACGTTACACCACGGATATTTTTTGTTTTAGAAAATTCTTTATCCGGCCATAAAACGGCAGATATTTTTTTCGAACTTATGCCTTCATCTCCAATACTGCTTAGCAGGATGAGAACAAACAACTGCTTTATTTTCGGACTAAACAAGTGCGTTATGTTTCGGCCTTTTTTATCATATACAATAAAATCGCCAAGCAAGTAAATCGCATTCTGTTTTATTTCGCTCACTATGGCTTGTTGTTCAATTATCTTCTTTTCGGTTGCAATTAATTGAGTTGTTGCAGGCATTATTGTCGGTCCGGAGATTTTTGCGTTCTTCTTGTTATTATAAATTTTTCTGAATGCAAAAGCAATAAAAACAACCACGACTAAAATGGCAATAATAATATAAGAATTATAGTTAGCCGATTGTTTTTCAGGGATAAGCGAATTCAAATACAGTGCTCTGCTTATTGCGGGCGCTTCAAGCGAAAATAATTTTATGGTTGAATTATTCCTGTTAGTAAACTCTTGTTCGGTACAAAAAAATTCGTTTGTGTTATTATTGAAAAAAAGATTGATATCTGTTTCAATTCTTTCTGAGGTAACAGGTAATGGTGAACTCACAATTTCGTAACTGCCATTTTTAATAGAAAATTTATATAGCGTGAGTTCTGTTTTCGCTACTTCGTGCGGATAACATAAAGCATAGAATGATTTTTTATCTGTAGATAAAATCAAATTATTTGCCGGTACGAATACAGCACTGTCAGGATGTAATTCCCAGCATTTTTTTATTGTATGATTTTGTACATTAATTCTGTAGAGATCATAATATTGTTTGCCGCCAACAACCTGGCTGCCCGATTCATTTCCATATCCGCCAAACAAAAAAATCTCGTTTGGTTTATCCGATGGCCCGATGGCAGCAAAAAATCTTGGTGTTATTTTATCGCCAGTAAAAGTTTGCGGTTTCCATTCATCTGTTTGCTTATCGTAATATAAAAACGTGTTATTGTATTTGTAAGCGCCATAACCGCCAAACATATAAATCGTATCTTCTGTTGCATTCCAGAAAATATTATGATGATGCAATTGACTTGGCCATGTTGCCTTCCCAATAGTTTGCCATTCAAGATTATTCAGATCCAGATTAAGTGATGCTATAGAAGGCTTACCGGCATGTATATCAAACAACTCGTAGATGTAACATTTATTTTCTTTTGTATTGATAATATTTTTACCAAGCACCATGCTTACCGGTATTGCATTTTTATATGGCCTTGCTACTAAATCTTTATTTTCTGCATTATAAGTTATCAGCGAGTCTTTCGAAAAAATGGAAAGGTTTTGATCAAGCGGATTAAAATTTAAACCGGCAACGTATTTAAATGAACGTGTAAAAACCGGTTTCCAGAAATACGATTCCCTGATGAGCCAAAAAGGATTATCAACTGTTCCAACAATATTTCCTTCGGAATCATGCACATTATTTCCGCTCCATTCATTAAGCGGAAAAAAATATTTTTTTGAGTCACCGCTTACTGATAAATTCTTAATTGCCATCTGCGGCACTTCTGTATATAAAGGGTTTTTGCCAAAAACTAATCTTGGTGTAATAACATTTGATAAACCAAGATGATCGACTTTATAATCTGCATTATTAATATGAATGTCAACAACATCATTATCAAGATCGAAATCCAATGTTACAGGCATCCATTTCTTCCTGACTAAAAAAGTTGATGGCAACGGAATTTTAGCTTTGTTGCTTTTACTGTCAATATTAAAATTGAGATAGCCTATTTCATTTTCATACAAGTAACTAAGGCTATACGAATTGTTTTTATCTCCAATGTTCAATATGTAACCAAGGTTAGATTTATCCCATATGGAAAGATCAAAATGTATATTAAAATGATGACTGAATTTGGTAGATGCTGGGTTGAATACGTTGTACGATGTGCGTATAGTGAGTAAACTATCATTCGAATTAAACTGTAAACCCTGTGCATTTAGTTTTACAAAGCATAAACTTATATGAACAAGGAGCATTGCTATTACAGGCTTTGAGACTTTTCGGGTAAACATTCTATTACGATTTTACGCTAAATCTTAACCGCTAATATATATTATTTTAAATCCCTGAAAACAGCATACTGATATCTTACTATAACCTTGTTTCAAGACAGATTTTTAAACTTTGAAAATTATATAAGTGCTTATATATTTGTTGAATGAACTTTTACCAGGATCTTGGCTTTCTTGTTTTTGGAAGCCGCTTAAAACGATTAGGTGATACATTTATAAATGACGTAAACCGCATATATAAAAATTATAAGATTCCTTTTGATGCTTCGTGGTTTCCAATCTTCTATATCCTTTCTCAAAAAAAAGAAATTTCTATAAAAGAAATTTCAGATAACCTAAACGTTTCTCATTCTGCTATAAGCCAGCTTATCAATAACCTTCAGCAAAAAGGGTTTATAAAATCGGTCACTTCAAAAAAAGATGCTCGTCATAAAGCCATAACATTTACAGCAAAAGGCGAGAAGCTGCTTCAAAAGATACAACCTGTTTGGAATGCTTTAGAGAAAGCTATGAATGAATTGTCTGAACAATCAGCACACAGCAAAAAGATTCTTAAATCGTTAACCGGCATAGAATCGGGCATTAAAGAAAAAAGTTTATTTGATAGAATTGATGCGCATTTATAAAGACTGATTGCTATGAGCTATAACTATCTACCTCTCGATAAAAGCTGGCTTGATTTTGAGCAGGTAAAAAATCTATTAAATTTTGATCAGAAGGTTTCCATAACATTCGATGCACATGAACGGATAACCAAATGCCGCAAATATCTTGATAAAAAAGTTGCATCATCTGATGCTTTATTTTATGGCATTAATACAGGTTTTGGTTTTTTGCAAAATGTGAGAATTAATAATGACCAAATTGAACAATTGCAATACAACTTGCTAACTTCTCATGCATGTGGAATGGGGGATGACGTTCCTGCGGATATTGTTAAGTTGATGCTGATGCTAAAAATTAAATCGCTGAGTTATGGTTACAGTGGTGTGCAAATAGAAACCGTAAAGCGATTGATGGACATGTATAATAACGATGTATTGCCTGTTATTTATACGCAAGGTTCGTTGGGTGCTTCCGGAGATCTTGCGCCTCTAAGTCATTTGAGTTTGCCATTGATTGGTTTAGGTGAGGTAGATGTGAAATTTGATGATAACTATGTAAGAATGTCTTCTGCAAAGGCATTACAACATTTTGCATGGAATACGATTCATCTGCAAAGTAAAGAAGGGCTTGCATTGATAAACGGCACTCAATTCATGAGCGCGTATGGTTTATATTGTTTGAAAAAGTCAGAGCAGCTTATTAAAATGGCGGATCTGATTTGCGCTTTATCATTCGATGCATTTGATTGTTTAACTGAACCATTAAGCGAGTGCATACAAATTATTCGTCCTCATAAAGGACAGATTGAAACTGCAAAAATTATTCGCGAATATTTACATGGAAGTGAAATTGCAGTTAATAAAAAGAAGCAGGTGCAGGATCCATATTCTTTTCGTTGTGTACCACAGGTTCATGGCGCAACAAAAGATGTTTTTAAAAATGTATTGGATGTTTTCTTAACCGAAATAAATTCTGTTACGGATAATCCGAATATTTTTCCTGATGATGATTTGATTGTAAGTGGTGGAAATTTTCACGGTCAGCCGTTGGCTTTGCATTTGGATTTTTTGAGCATTGCAATGAGTGAGCTTGCAAATATTAGTGAACGAAGAATTTATCAACTTATCAGCGGACAAAGAGATTTGCCAATGTTTCTTGTAAAGGATGCAGGGTTGAATAATGGCTTTATGATTCCGCAATACACAGCCGCAGGAATTGTGAGTGAAAATAAACAGTTATGTACGCCTGCAAGTGTTGATTCTATTTCATCAAGTAATAACCAGGAAGATCATGTGAGCATGGGCGCGAACGCTGCAACAAAATGTTTGCGCGTTGTAAATAATGTTGAAAAAGTTTTAGCAATAGAATTGTTGACTGCGGCACAGGCATTGAATTTCAGACGGCCAATGAAAAGTTCATCAG
>JBDUBY010000001.1:0-5323 GCA_040003735.1 Parafilimonas sp. | reverse complement strand
TTATCTTCCCAATGCGAAGGTTGATTCATGGTTTTCCAATCGCTGATATCTGTTTCAGGTTTATACCATTGTTGCGTTAAACCCGGATCATTTTTTAAATAATAATTTTTATTCCACGATGATTTTGTTTTTTCAAAATCATCATTCATTTGTTTCATGCTTTTATGCGGAGCGAGATAAGTGTTATAGTAAAAATCAAATTGCGGAAATTGATGAATTGCTTCATTGCTCATCCATTCCTCAACTGCAGTTGCACCAAGGTTATCACTTATCAAACCAATGGGAACATTTAAATGCTGCTGCAGATAACTTCCAAAGAAAAAACCAACGGCTGTAAAATTGTTTACATCCTTTACAGATGCAATTTTCCATGCGCCACTTTTCAGTGTGTCTTGTGGCGTATAGTCCATTCCAACGCCTACAGTAAAAAGCCTGATATTATTATTGTTGAAAGCTGATGTGTCAGGTTTTGGCGAAGCTTCTTTTGTACTGAATTGCATGTTGCTTTGTCCGCCGCAAATCCAAACATCGCCAAACAAAACATTATCTAATTCAATCGTATCTTTTCCTTTGATGATGATTTGATAAGGCCCGCCTGCAGCTTGTGCCGGCAAAGTAATTTTCCATTTACCATTCGCAGCAGTTGCAGTATAATTATTATTGTTGAATGAGATTGTGATTGCTGAACCTTTATCTGCAGTGCCCCAAATGTTGCAAGGTTTATCACGCTGCAAAACCATATTGCTTTGAAACAATACAGAAAGTTTTACATCTGCTTTTGCAAAGGAAAATGTTAGCAAAAAAAATAAAATAAATAATGGTCTTGCTTTCAACATCACTAATTAAATAATTTGATTAATTAATTTTTTCTATTGAGATGATATGCTCCACAGGTTTTGCAAGCTTATACACTTCATTGCTCATATCATTCATTTGTTTTTGAATAATATCACGCTGACTTTTTTCATGCGTTTCCATGTAAGCATCTTTTTTACCATTGATGAACGGATTCTTTTTTGCCTCATTCATTATTGAATCAGTGATGGCTTTTGAATCTTGCAAGAATAAACCTTTATCATACAAATAATCATAATTGACCCAATAGTAAGCACGTATTTTATCTTCAAGATCTTTACGTTTCAATTGCAACTCCATTACTTTTTTAGCTTGTTGATATTGTGGAGTGTTGCTTAACAAAGCAAGATTAACACCATCGTTTAATTCAGCGCCACTAAAATTATGAATCAATGATCCATCTATCTTCAATATATATTTTTTATCGGTATCAAGATTTTTTATACTAAGCATTTCTTCATCAAATTCTTTTATAAATGGAACAACATCCAGCGCTTCATATTGTTTCTGCGGGTTCATCCAAACTCTTGCATTTGAATCAATAGGAAACGGCAACGACTTTGCTAAATATTTAAATGATAATGATCTGCTTTTATTTTCAACTGATGTAACAGTTGCATTCTCTGCGCTAATAATTTTTTTGTTTGATGCATCTATTGAAACGTTTGCAATTGGTTTGTTCGCCAAACCTTGTGCTTTCAAAAATAAATATGCCATTACGAAATGACCTGCGTTTCCCGGGTGAATTCTGTCGGGTCCCGTTATTGTAAATGCAGTATCTGTTTGCTGACCTTTCTGATCTATTTCAGTCATTGGATAAAACAAATCAACATAAGCCCATTTATTTTTTATCGCCGCTTCTTTTTGAAAAACAACCATGCCTTCCATCGTTTTATATTTCCCCCAAAAAGGATCTTTGCCATTCTTTACTGTTTCATCATATGGCGAAGAAGCCATCATGATCTTCTTTAATCCTTTTACTGAATTCACTTTGTCGCGAATCTTTTCAAACCATTTATACGATGTATCAATTGCAGCTTTACGTACACTGTCTGTTTTATCTTTATGCATTGGATATTCATAATATCTGCTGTCATTCATGCCGAAACTAACAGATAAAACAGTTGGCTTCATCGCAAGCAAATCACTATCTAACCGTATATAAATTTGCCTTGCAACATCGCCGCCAATGCCGCCATTGAATACTGTTATTTTCCTTTCAGGAAAATGTGTGATGTAATACAACCAAATGTATGTTTCGTAAAACCCGTTTTCAGTAATACTATTGCCTGCAAACACAACGCGGTCGCCATTTACAAATGGTTCAGGAGATTTTTGCGCGAATGAAAAAAGGGATATCATCAAACAAAAACTACTTATAGCCAACTTTAATTTCATGCTATGTTTTTAAGAAATATAGTGTATTTATTGAAGCGTTACCTCTATTCAAAATATATAATTAACAGTTGAGCTATTTTAATACATGAAAAGGCTTTATACAAAAGTTGTTGCATAAAGCCTTTTAAAAATAAATAACCTTGAGTTATTGTATTACCAACTTAATATTATTATTAAGATTAGTGCCACTAACAGCAACCGAATAAATTCCCGCTACAGGTTTATTTACAAAAGGAATTTTATAATTACCATTAGATGTTACCTCTATGTTTTTGCTCAGTATATTTCTTCCATTTATATCCGTTACTGTAATATGAATTGTATTGCCTGCATAATTTTCAAGTGTAATAAATGCATTGCCATTGGCAGGGTTTGGATATATTTTTACGTGTGCCTGCGCCAGCTTAATAGTAACAAGTTTTATTGCAGAAGTAACAGTGTTTCCATCTTTATCAAACTGTATTAAACGGTAATAATTATCTCCATTAAAAGGATGTATATCGTATGTGCTGTATGATTGTGTTTCTAACGAATTGCCTTTGCTTTTAATAGTGGCAATATTGCTCCAGCCAGATGAACCATTTGCGCTGCGCTGAATTATAAAATGATCGTTGTTGGTTTCTGTTGCAGTTTCCCATTGTAACAATACTTTTTTATCGTCTGCATTGGCATAAAAATTCAACAAAGTTGAAGCAAGCACGCCATCTGAAAAAGGAGAGAGACTTTTAAGATTTGCTTTCTGAAACGTAGGCCAGTAAACAGTTTTATCATCAAGCATCTGGCTTATATCACCAATATTACAATAAGAAAAACTGTAAGTACCGTTATCGGCTGTTTCTTCATGTATCAACGCGAAATAACTCAGAATATCTGCCTGTCCTTCTGTTTGACCAACTATACTTCTGCCAACCCACGGACCAACCGGCGATTGCGCATACTCCACTTCAACTTTATCACTCAGCGGAGTCATAAATAAAGCGATGTAATTATTAATGCCTAACCTTGTTACTGAATACAAATTCACATCAGCAATTTCTTTGCTGTTATGATAATCATAACTCCATCCGGTATCGGTTAAAAATTTCCATGGAACGTTAACTGAAAGCTGGCCTGTTGGAAAGCGTGCAACTATTGCATGGCTTTCAAAAGCATTGATGGTATGCACGCCGTAGGCATAAGTATAACCATCATCTGCCTGGCACAAAGTGGTATATTGAATACTGTCAATATAAGGCATCCATTGTATGCTGTGTAATGTAAGATCTGGTAAAGAGAAAATACCAATCGCTTCACGGTTACCGTACGTTACATCATCATTCTGATTCAACTGTCTTGTATCGGGCAATAAAATTTTTAAAGAATCATTTTCAACAATCATGTCTCTTGGCCAAAAAAAATCGTCATACCCAATTGGATCTGGTGGCGTCATTAATGCTTTTGGTGCATTAACTGTTCCCCCAATTGTTGTGTGTAAAATTCCGTTTGGTTTTGCTGCGGTTTGCGTTACAAATGTGTTGCGAATTAACTGGTGCGTGTTCATTGAATTGGTGGTGGTATCATTGTTACCATACCATCCATCAGAGAAAGTCCACACAGTTCTTCCATCAGGTAACGGCTGAGATATTTGGCCATCTGCACTTAACCATGAGTATTCATTTTCAGGCCTGTTGTTTTGCCATATATAATTCATCGGCACATCAACCTGGCTGTTGTTTTCATCTAATATTTCTACTTTATCAATAAAATAATTTGTAGCCGTTGTAAAATTGAAACCAATTACCGCATTGGCATCAGCGGCTTTAAAAGCAAACTGAAATTCTTCCCAGCTGGTATAGAGTTTATAATCGTAAGGCAAAGTTTTGGTTGAACCATTTACAACCAAACGCATTTGCGCAGAACGTTTATCTGCTCTCGCCCAAAAGTGAACCAGGTAAACATGCCCGGCATTAAGAGCAACAGTATTGTGTTGTAGTTTTATATCATTGACATTGCCTTGTGTTGCAACATTTACAAGCATAGTTTTTAAGCCATCTTTATGTATTGAATCTATTATGTTTGAAGTTGCCTGTGCTGAACCTTGCGTGCTGAAAATCCAATCCTTCATATCACTTTCAAAACTTCCATTGCTTATAATTTTTTGTTTTGAATTGATGTTAGCTGTTGTGGTAACAGTTGGTAATGCGATGGGATAATCTGCGCCGGGTATTTTGAAATAATATGTAGTTGAAGCATCAATATTTTCTGTTGGCTGAATGCTATACTCATATTCGGTTTCAGTATTGTTAGTTAGATTTTCATTCAACTCATTTGTTCGTGATAATATTTTACCTGAAGCAAACGGATAACCTGAACTGCTTAACTGTTGCGTGGTTCCCGCTAAGTCAGTTACTTCTGTATTCACCATTGTAATCTTAAAAGGATTGTTTGCATCATAATTGGTTACATAGCGCCAGGGACCATCCGGTGCAGAGGCTACCTGCAGATTAGCATTAAAACCTTTGGTATCTCCGGTTGTATTTTGTAACTGAATGCGCAACCTTAAAATACTGTCTATAGAGCCGATGGTTATGCCCTGGTTTTCTGCAGCTTTCCATGTAGCGGAAGTTTCTGACCCATTGTTATTGCGCCAGCGCCAGCTTTGTTGGGAAATATTAGCAAACGATGAAATACCAAATGCAAAAAATAAAAGAATAAGCAGTAAAGATTTTTTCATTCCTGTAACTTTTGGTTTATATAATTTGATGAATAAATACTGATCAGTATTCTTTTTATACATTGATGTAATACTTCTTATAACAAGTACATTTAAATGCTGATAACCTCTATTTGCTTTTCAATAATGCAAAAGATAATTGTAGTTAGTCTTAAAAATATTCAACAGATCATTGATTTTATTAAAGCATTAAGCGGTTAAAAGATAGAGGTAAAAGCGTGATAAAGTGTCTTATAAAAAACGCAATAAAACTTCGCCATTGAAAAATATTTTAGCATTTATGCTTCCCTTGTTTTTTGTTGAAACAAACGCACAAACAAAACAACCTGCAGATTATGTGAATCCTTTTATCGGCGC
>JBDUBY010000414.1:0-5332 GCA_040003735.1 Parafilimonas sp. | reverse complement strand
ATAAACAATAACCAACACCATACATTAAAGTGTTACAATATTCCTATCCAAAGGCATAGTATAATTTTTGAAATGGTAACTACAATTATGTTATCACCAGCTACTTCCTCCTCCCCCACCAAATCCACCGCCGGAGGATCCGCCGCCACTGAAGCTTCCACCACTACTTCCGCTGCTTGAAGGAGTACTGTAAAAAGTACTTGACATCTCATTCATTGACCTGTCAAGGCTACTCATAAATGCATAAGTTGTAAACGTTGAATAATTACCAACATACCAGCGCGGAGGCGGTATGTCAAGATCTTTTAATTTATCTTTCCAGCGGTCTGCCATATCAAATACAATGGCATAGGGCAATACTTTATCAAAATAATTTTCATCCTGTTTTAAAAATTCATGCAGCCTGTCTTTTTCAACAGAGCGTATAAATTCTTTGAAGCCAAGCAATTTTTGATACAACTCAGTTCCCTTCTTTGTTTTCTTCCGCATTAAAGCTGCAAAAATGATAACGATAATACCGGCAGCAAGAAAAGCAATGCCGCACCACCAGGTTCCATTTGCATTGACAAACCCATAGATACCACAGAAGATCAAAATAGCGCTAAGCACCATGAACCAACAGCCAATTGCTGTTGAGCTTTTATAATAATATTCGCCGATCTTTATTTCCTGCTCCAGTTCTTTTTTTGCCTGGGACATTGTTGTGTACAATTTATCTTTCAGCGAATTGAGTTCTACAGAATCGCCCGAAGCAAATATGCCATTGAATAATGTTTTTTCAAACGTCATGGCAGACGCCGGTAAAGGTTTGAGTTTTACAAACGTGTATTGTTTGTCTTTTAAAAGGCCAAATAATGCGGATGATTGTTTTTCATGTACTTCAAGATAGCCACCCGCACCCCAGTAAGGAATAAGTGCTGTAAGGTCTCTCCTATTTAATGTATCATCAATAACATATCCTGAAATGCCCGGGCTTACATTTTCAGGCGGATAATATTCTGTTTGAATGGTGGGCTTTTCATCTTTACCGTATCTTCTCCAAACCAAAAACATCAGTACAAAAAAAGCAACAGGTAAAACCAACCATGCTATACCTTTTAACGCATAATTCTGTTCAGTTAAAAAATCTTTCGGAAAAACAATGCCCAGTGTTACACCTTCATTGTTGTTGAGTTGTGCAGTTGTATGACCGGTGAATATTGTATTATCACTCCATTGCGACACCGTGTTATTTTCTGTTGAACCTACAGGCCCTGTAGCTACAAAATACTCCGGCGCAGCCGGCAAAGCATTATATAACTGAACAGAAAAATTTACGGAATCAATAGTGGTTTCCCACTTATCACCAATCACATTAAAATATAATTCTGAATGGTCTTTAAAGAAATTAATTGCATTGAGTAAACGATAGTGAATTATATATTGCTGGTCGCCGTCAACTGTTTTATCTGCGGAGCCTATTTTGATGGATTTATAATCGCCATCAGTACTTACATCATAGTTCCAGCCATCCACGCTGATGTTTTCTAGGATAGTATGTGCATACCCGCCCGATTCCAGTTGCCGAGTGGCTTTCCCTGTTTCGGCCGGTAACGATTGCAATTGATATTTGAATGGAATTTCACGAATGATGCCATGCCGTGGTTCAGTAAAATGAACGTTGATGGTTTCTATCACATCCAGCGACGCATCTTTATTTACATTAATAGAAACATCGTACCTGTTGATGGTAAAATGCTCCTGTGCACCTGCATAATGTATTACACATGCAAACAGGATGAATGCAAGCAGTTTTTTCACGCTGTATGATTTAGAATTTTACTTCCACATTTTGTGCTTCTGCCTTGTCGTCCAGCTCAAAAAATTCACGTGGCTTAAAGCCGGTGCTGTTGGCCAATATAACACCGGGGAACTGCTGGATAGATGTATTGTAATCTCTAATTGTTGCGTTGTAATAACGGCGTGCATTTCCAAGATCTGTTTCTATACTTTGCAATGATTGTTGCAGGCTGAGAAAATTTTCATTGGCTTTCAGGTTGGGATATGCCTCGGCAATTGCAAACAAACTTCTTAAGGCGCCATTTAGTTGCTGGTTTGCCTGTGCTGCGCCCTGCACATCATTAGGCGGTACAGCAACAGCAGCATTGCGGGCCTCTACCACTTTTTCCAGTGTTTGGCTTTCATGTGCAGCATATCCTTTTACAGTATTCACTAAGTTAGGAATGAGATCAAAACGCTTTTTCAGGAAGACGCTTATATCGCTCCAGCTGTTATCAATTTTTATTCTCGCTTTTACAAATCCATTGTACATGCCAATGACCCAGAGAGCAAGTACTACTACTATGCCGATAATGATCCAAAGTGCCATATTGAAAGTTTTATTGTGAGCAATTTAAAGCAGTTAATTATATAAGTAAAGCAAGATACAGAATGTATATGAAGTTGGCTTCAGGAAGCTATTATGCAATGGCTAAAAGAATAATTATTCATTGGTCGAAACAGAATAAAATGTTTCGCGCAGTTTCAAATTGTATCAACCTACATAAGTTTTCGGGTTACTTATTTTGAAGAATGCCTTATAAGATATTATTTCTAATTACTTAATTTTATTACTCATCTATAAAGTATGCTATTATGACCAACATTAGAAAAGAGGATATCAAGCAAGAAGTTTTTGATCTTTATGATGACTATGCGCACAACCGCATCAACAGAAGAGACTTTGTACAAAACTTATCGATATATGCGGTGGGTGGCCTCACCGTGCCGGCTCTAATGAGTTTTCTTATGCCTGATTATAAAAATACACTCCAGATTAAAAAAGACGATCCGCGCATAAAATCAGAATATATTAATTACAATTCTCCAAAAGGCGGCGGCAATATTAAAGCATTGTTATGCATGCCTGCAGATGCTACAGAAAAACATGGCGGAGTTGTGGTAGTTCATGAAAACCGTGGCCTGAATCCATACATTGAAGATGTAGCAGGAAGAGCAGCGCTTGCAGGTTTTATTTCTATTGCTCCGGATGCTTTAACGCCTCTTGGCGGTTATCCGGGCAATGATGATGCGGGCCGTGAAATGCAAAGCAGGCTTGATAAAAATGCAATGCTTGAAGATTTTATATCTGCGTATTATTATCTCAAAAATCACAAAGACTGCAATGGTAAAGTGGGTGTGGTAGGTTTTTGTTTTGGCGGATGGGTTGCCAATATGATGGCGGTTCGCATTCCAACACTATCGGCAGCCGTACCTTTTTACGGAACGCAACCAAAAGCAGAAGATGTGCCTAACATACAAGCGCCTTTGTTGTTGCATTATGCCGGCCTTGATACACATGTTGATGAAGGCTGGCCTGCTTATGAAGCAGCACTAAAAGCTAATAACAAAAAATATACGGCTTATATATATCCAAATGTAAACCACGGTTTTCATAACGATACCACACCGCGTTACGATAAACCGGCTGCAGATCTTGCATGGCAACGTACCATTGATTTTTTTAATGAAAATTTGAAGTAATATTCTTTAAACAAAATGTATTGCTGATAATCATGCATACATCATGCATGTTGTTAGTTGGCTTATAAATTATTGTTCCGCTTCAGCTAAAAAAAACTTCTTTGATCAAAATGGTAATTGCCATTATCATTACAAACCATCCAAAACCTTTCTTTAATTTTTCACCTTTTATCTTCTTACTTAATGCGCCGCCAATAATAATTCCTGTAACTGCGATTATTGTAATTGTGCCGAGAAAAAGCCAGTCAATTGCAAAATGACCAAGGTCGCCGGTGAAACCAATTAAGGAGTTGAGTGCAATAATTAATAATGATGTGCCAACGGCTTCCTTCATGGGTAAGCCTACAAAAAGCACTAATGTTGGTATCAGTAAAAAACCGCCGCCGGCACCTAACAGCCCTGTTGCCAAACCTACAGCAACACCATACAACAACAGTATTATAAGGCCGCTTTCGCTGCTTATTTTTTTACTTTGTTTTACTGTGTTATTTGTTATCATGGCAATGGCAGCCATTATCATTAAAACAGCAAATAAAATCATGGTGGCAAAAGAATGCGTTATGGTAAAACCACCTAACATGAATAATTTTTCAGGAATCAAAGGCAGTATAAACTTTCTTGTTGTAAATACAGTTGTTATAGAAGATAAACCAAACAACAGTGCAACTTTAACGCGAACCATGTTTTTACGATGATTATTAATAGCGCCAATTAAACTGGTTGAACCAACAATAAACAAAGAATATGAGGTTGAAAGTACAGGATTAACACCAAACAAATATACCAATACCGGTACTGTAAGTATGGAACCGCCGCCGCCAATCAGGCCTAATGAAATACCAATGAATAATGAAGCGATATAACCTCCAATGTGCATATCGTACAAAGTTGCAATTATAGTTGTATCATAGCTGATATTTCACACAGTTATATTTTTTTTATGATCATTGCACGTCCACTTTCCCGATAATTAATTTGTTTTAAGATCATAACAAACAAATCATAGGTTTATATATAGCCCAAGCGGGTTTAAGAGCTTATTTCATTAAACGTAGCATGGGCTTTGAACTAATATGCATATGAAAGCAAATAATATAGAAATTATTTCTTACCTGAGGCAAACCATTTGCCTGCTCAAAAGACGCTTTGATAAAATTGTTGTGAATGACGGGCTCTTTAGCGAATTAAAAAAAGTTCAGGAGCAAATAAAAGAAACTGAAAAAAGATTGCAAATTGAGGAAGCCTGTGAAAATACTTTTTAAGGTAATGTAATCCTTATTAATGCTTTTATTTAGAAAACTAACTAAAAATTAAATTATGAACATTATAGAATTACAGGAACAAATTGAGATGATTCGAACCTGTTTAACGAACGGAATTGAGAATTATATGGCAGCCATTCAAAAGAATATGGAGTTTGAACGCGTTGAACCTTTATTCAAAAAAATAAAATCGATTATGGTTACACTACGAAGTGCCATGATAAAATATGAGAAATTAATTACTGATGACATGAATATGTTTACCACGCACAAGAATGAACAATTATGCGTCTTATTGCATTAAAGTTTCTTTATCACTTTTTGCTAATGCGATATATATCGCCATCATCAGTTATAGCATACAACATATTGTTCAAATAAGTTACATCGCGAATGCGGTTATTCTGATCAACAAGCAATCTTTCTTCACCAACAACTTTATTGTTTTTAATCACCAGCCTGTCAAGATGCTGACCGCTAAGCGAAGAAACAAACAAATTATTTTTCCATTCAGGTATAGCATTGCCTTTGTAAAAACAAATGCCGCT
>JBDUBY010000196.1:0-5332 GCA_040003735.1 Parafilimonas sp. | reverse complement strand
AAGAAACCAATGTACTTGCAGGCACAACGACAGAATCATTAAGAAATATTGAACTTGTAAAGAGTCTCGGATTAACAGATCAGGAAGTAAAAAGATTAAACAGCAACACTTATAAAATACTTGGCCTCGAATTAAGAAAAGTAAAAAGCATACGCACCTTAAGTTTTATACAGGGGACGTTTGTAAACTTTTTAAGACAGGTTATTATGTTTACGTTGTTGTGGCTTGTTTTCCAGGGAAAATTAACGCCGGGACAGGTAATGACATTGACATTTTATTCATTCTTCATTTTTGGTCCGCTGCAGGAAATTGGAAACATCATTATGTCTTATCGCGAAGCAGAAGCTTCGCTAAATAATTTTGATGATGTAATGAAAAAAGTTCCAGAAGCGGATCCAATTCATCCGCAACATTTAGGAACTGTAAGCGATCTTTCTTTCAAACATGTATCATTCAAACATCAAACAGCGCAATACAAAGCACTTGATGATATTAATTTCAATGTAGAAAAAGGAGAAACAATTGCATTTGTTGGTCCGTCAGGTTCAGGCAAAAGCACATTGGTAAAATTGCTTGTAGGATTGTATCATCCGCAAGCAGGAAATGTTTATTATAATAACATTGACAGTGCAGATATTTTGTTGGAAGAACTTAGAACGCAAATTGGTTTTGTTACACAAGACACACAATTATTTGCCGGAACTATAAAAGAAAATTTGCTGTTTGTAAATCCATCAGCAACTGAGGAAGATTTGCTCGATGCTTTATACAAAGCAAGCTGCCAGAATTTATTGGAAAGAGCAGACAATGGATTACAAACCGTGATTGGCGAAGGCGGATTAAAATTAAGCGGCGGTGAAAAACAAAGATTGAGTATTGCACGTTCTTTATTGCGGCATCCGCATTTACTGATATTTGATGAAGCTACTTCTTCACTCGATTCAATTACAGAAGAAGAAATTACATCAACTATAAAACAGGTTTCTGACATGAAAGAACAAATCACTGTTTTAATTGCACACAGGCTTAGTACTATAATGCATGCAGACAGAATTTATGTGTTGGAAAAAGGTAAGATAATTGAAACCGGTTCTCATTACGAATTGCTGGAAGATAAAGGTTTATATTATGCTATGTGGCGCCAACAAATTGGCGAAAGAAAATATGCAGCTTCAAAGCAACCTGCTTAAATTGTTTCAGGTTTTATAACAAATAATAAAAGTATCAACAAAGCGTACATAGTTTTATAGTATAAACAAACTAAAATCAAAAACCACCGGAGAAGACAAACATTTTTCACTTGCAGCTATTTGCATTTAAAATTTGTCTACCTTGGTGGGTAATTAAGTAATTATCTGCATGACGGAACAATCCATCTTAGCCGGCTGCCTTAACAACGACCCTGTGGCACAACGGGAACTGTATAATCGTTACAGCCCAAAAATGCTGTCAGTTTGTTATCGTTTTGCGCAAAACCGCGAAGATGCTGAGGATATGTTGCAGGAAGGATTTATAAGAGTATTTACCCAAATAAGCTCTTTTCGTAATTCAGGTTCTTTTGAAGGATGGATAAGAAGAATTATCGTTCATACCTGTATTAATTTTCTTAAGAAATATAAGAAGTTCAATGAAAGCCTTGACTTAGCTTATGTAACAAACGTTCAGGTTAGAGAAGAAACAATTCCTTCTTTAATGCTTGCGAGGCAGGTAATTGAATGTATAAGATTATTACCAATAGGATATAGAACAGTGTTGAACCTGTATGCAATTGAAGGATACAGTCATAAAGAAATTTCGCAGATGTTAGATATAGAAGAAAGCACCAGCCGAAGCCAATGTACCAGAGCTAAAAACATGCTTGAAACAATATTGGTCAAAAAGAAGATAATAGATAGACCAGGCGAAGCTTATAATCTATCCGCAGCATTTAAATAGTATTTTTTTTGAACACGCACCATGCATCATTCAAACCATACAGATGAATTTGAAGAATACCTTCAGCAAGAGGTAGGAGAGCATAGGATGTATCCATCCGATCGTGTATGGAAAAATATTAGTGGGCGTATTCACACACCAAAAAAATGGCCTGCACTTTCTGTTTTTACCGTTCTAATAATTTCAGCGCTTGTGGTTGGTACTATACTTAATAAGCCTGTTCCTGATTCTGTAACACCTAATTTTGTTTATACTTTACAAAGCCCCGGCAATGTTTCCACATCAGACCAACCAACTGAAACTATAAAGAACAATAATGAAGTAGTTGATGATAATTATTTAACTGATCAATTAACATCACGCACAATTGTTGCCGCTGCTGAAAAGGTTAAAATTAACGAAGCAATTGCAATGCAATTATTGCGCAATGATGTTCCTTTAACGTTTGCAAATCCGCCGGTTAATTATTTCGCTAACACTACATCTGCAGTTGATGCTGCTTCAGCAAAGACCACTAATAAAAATAATGTAATCGTTCCAACAATTGCAGCAGACAAATCTTTAACTACGTTTGCAAATATTGATAATTACCTGTTTGATATTACATCAAGATTAAAAAGCATTTTAAATGCTGAACCTGTTCATTATGCAAATGGTGGAGTTGCATTTTTTACTCAAACAAATAATGATATTAACTATAATAATTTTGATTTAAGGTTTCCGAACGAGAGGAAAGATTTTTTACCATCTTTAGATCAGCTTGGAAAAAATTCTTCCCGTTTTGATTTCAGATTTTATGTAACTCCTTCTATAAGTTATCGCAGGCTTAACGAAAGAAATAAATCATCGGCTTCTAAAAATACAGGTGCTGCATTAGAATCAGATTATCATGTAGATCCTTCCAAGGCAATAAATCAAAGCCCTGCGTTTGGTTATGAAACAGGCGTTGGCCTTGGTTATAAATTGAACAACAGACTTACGCTTACCGGTGGCTTTCAATTTAACATAAGTCAATATAAAATAAATGCATTCTTATATAAAGATGAGCCCATTGCTTTAACGCTTAATAAAGGCCAATACGTAAGCACTGTTAGTGTTGTATCAAATTTAAGAAGTATTCCTGGCAATGATCCTATTACTATTAAAAACCGTTATTACCAGTTATCTATGCCAGTAGGATTAGAATGGCAGTTGCTTGGTGGCGGAAGATTAAGCTGGGGAGTTGGCGCATCTGTTCAACCAACTTACACTTTCGATAAACAACCACTTATAATTTCTTCTAATTATAAAAATTATGCAGATGGTTCTGCTTACGTTCGTAACTGGAATGTAAATGCAAATGCTGAAACTTTCTTAGGTTATACTACCGGAAGTTACCGTTGGCAGGTTGGCCCGGAACTTCGTTATCAAATGTTACCTTCTCTTATTAATAAATATCCTAACAGAGAATACCTCTTTAATTATGGTTTGAAAATTGGCGTTGTAAAACAGCTTAAATAAACCATTTATCTTTTTCGATCTTCTTCAAAAATTAATTACTGAGTTATTTTTGCATTATGACTTCAGCTGAATTTCAGGCTATTGCTGCGTCCATTCCAAATCAACCAGGCATTTATAAATATTATGATAGTTCAGGAGAGTTGCTATATGTTGGCAAGGCAAAAAACTTAAGAAAAAGAACAAGCTCTTATTTCACAAAAACTTTTACCGGATATAAAACACATGAACTTGTTAATCGCATTCATCATATAGAATTTACCATTGTTAATTCTGAACAGGATGCATTTTTATTAGAGAATTCTTTGATCAAAGAATTTCAGCCGCGTTTTAATATCAATTTAAAAGATGATAAATCTTATCCGTTTATCATTATTAAAAAAGAACCTTTCCCGCGTATTTTTCTTACACGAAAAAAGATCAATGATGGTTCTGAATATCTTGGGCCATTTACATCTGCAGGCAAAGTAAGAGAGCTTATAAGTTTCATCCGCCAATATATTCCGTTGCGCACATGCAAGCTTAATCTTACGCAGCAAAATATTGAAAGAAAGAAGTTCAAGGTTTGTTTAGAATATCATCTTGGTAATTGCAAAGGGCCGTGTGAAGCATTCCAGTCTGCAGAGGATTATAAAGAAGGATTGATGCAAATACGCCAAATGTTGAAAGGAAATTTATCTCCTGTTATCGCAGGTTATAAATCTGTAATGAATGAATACGCTTCTAAACTTGATTTTGAAAAAGCAGAATTCACGAGAAAGAAAATTGATCATCTTGAACAATACCAGGCGCGTTCAGTAATAGTAAGCAAGCATTTAAATAACCTTGATGTTTTTGCAATTGTAAAGGAATCTGATATCGCATTTGTAAACTATTTAATGGTTGAAAATGGAACAATTATCCAAACACATACAGTAGAATTGCAAACTAATCTTGAAGAAAATGAGACAGATATTTTAATCTTCGCAATTGCGCAATTAAGAGAAAATTTTAATAGCTCAGGCAATGAAATTGTTGTTCCGTTTATAATTGAATATCCTGATAAAGAAATTAAGATTACTGTTCCAAAAGGTGGCGATAAATTAAAGCTCGTTGAATTATCCCAAAAAAATGTTCATTATTTCAGAGAGGATTTGAAGCGACAAAAAATGTTGCATCTGGAACAAAGCAACGAAGCGAAGCATAAAGTTTTACACGAACTACAACAGCAACTTGGCTTGCAGGAATTGCCTGTTCACATTGAATGTTTTGATAACTCAAATTTCCAGGGAAGCTATCCGGTTTCAGCAATGGTATGTTTTAAAAATGGATTGCCAAGCAAAAAAGATTACAGGCATTTTAATGTGAAGACTGTAACCGGCATCAATGATTTTGCAACGATGAAAGAAGTTGTTTACAGAAGATATAAGCGGGTAATAAATGAAGAACAACCATTACCGCAATTAGTAATTATTGATGGTGGTAAAGGCCAGTTAAGTGCGGCAATGGAGAGTATTTATGAATTAAATCTTGATGGAAAACTTACGCTTGTTGGGCTTGCAAAAAATAAAGAAGAAATATTTTTTGCAAATGATAAAGAATCAATCAAACTTTCATGGAATAGTGAAGGATTGAATTTGATAAGAAGAATTAGAGATGAAGTTCATCGCTTTGGTATTACGTTCCATCGCAACAAACGTTCTAAAGGAACTTTCAAAAATGAATTAGAGAATATACTTGGCATTGGAGAAAAAACTGCAACACAGTTATTACAGAGATTTAAATCAGTAAAAAAGATAAAGGAGATTTCAGCAGAAGAGATGGAATTAGTTATTGGAAAAGCAAAGACTAAAATTGTATTAGACCATTTACAAAAAAAAGGGGGCTTGGATGAAAATCCTGCCCCGTTTTAAAATCCAAT
>JBDUBY010000270.1:0-1609 GCA_040003735.1 Parafilimonas sp. | reverse complement strand
ATGATGCTCTTTATTATACACAGCCATAAACGGTGTAAACTTTACGCGGTAATAGGAGGGAATTGTATAATTTTCATCTCTGCCAATTATTATATTAGTGAATTGCTGCAGGTTGAATTTTTTTGCGAACTCTTTAATTTCAGGTAAAGGATAGTAGCTCACCCAAACAAAATAAAAGTCCTTCATTTCTGCCATTCTTTTGCTGAATTCATCTGCAGTTATTTGGCAATGCCCGCATTCAGGGCTGAAATAAATAATGATAACAGGTTTATCTTTTGGGATCATTCTATCATTTGCATAAACACTGTCTATTTTTAAAACTGTGAAGTTTGGGATATGTAGTGAATCCTTTTGATAAGGTGGGATTGTATCATAATCCTGCGCATGAACTAAACTTATTTGTGCAGCAATAAGTATCAGCAATAAAATCTTTTTCATAATGCTAAACTAAATTAAACGTGTTATTGATGAATAGGTTTATAGTTGTTTTAAGAATTGCATGGTATCAATATTATCAGCGTAATCTGTTAGCAATGGTGATTGCGATTGCCCAAACGGTATAAAATCTTTGCCAACAATGCACTGGATATCTGCATTGTTTTGTAAGCTTTTAATCAATGTTTTCAATTCATTATAATTACTATAATTAACCTGGCTTACAGGCGCAAACACGCTATCGTTTTCAGTTATAATAATAGAATCGTTGGTCATATAAAATTTACGATTCATTATCAGCAATGCTAATTGATAATCATAATTATTTCTGTATTTATGAAAGTCAGCAAAGTGATTGTACTTTCTTAATGCATCAAGCAGCACAATAAAATCATAACCTTCAGGCACAAAAAGTTTGGTTACATTTCTGCAACCCATACCGTAATAAAGCTGCATATCATCAGCTAAAAAATCCAATTCTTTTATCGTTTCATCACCATTTAATATAGCAACTGAAGTTCTGTTCCTGCGAATAATGTTCGGGTATTTTGAAAAATAATATTCAAAATAGCGACTGCTGTTATTGCTTCCTGTAGCAATGTAAGCATCGCAGTTTTTAAGATTCTCTGCAAAAACAATCTGATTTTTTGCGTCTTCATTCCATTCAAAAAACTTTTCGGCAATATGTTTGATTAATACCTCGTCTTTCGATGACGGTTTTATAATTGCTTTATGCCCGCTTATAAAAACACATAAAAAATCGTGAAAGCCAACCAGCGGAATATTTCCGGCCATTACAATTCCAACTTTTTTTGATTGTAATAATTCTGGTATGTTATATTTTTCAACCCAGTTTTGAAGTAAATTTTTTTGTAAAAAATTTTGCGAGATATTATTCAAAGCCAGGTCAATAAATTCAATATTAAACCAGGGATTTTGGTCTTTGGCTTTTTCTTTTACCAATTGCAGCGAATTATTGTTCAACACAAAATATTCACCAAGCTTCACCAATAAATCAATACGCTCATTAATATTCATTACTATTCTTAATTTTACCGCAAAAGTATTTAACCAGATATAAAAAAATAGTTATGGCAATTAAAATAACAGATGAATGTATAAACTGTGGCGCTTGTGAACCTGAATGTCCTAACAATGCCATTTATGAAGGCGG
>JBDUBY010000071.1:0-5340 GCA_040003735.1 Parafilimonas sp. | reverse complement strand
GTTGTAAAGCTTTCGCAAGATTTTTTTCATCCTTAAAAAACTCAATGGCGTCATCTACGCTTAATTCAAGTATATCAAAAATGTTTTTGCCTTTATAAGTAACCTCAAGTACTTCTTCTTTAAATTTTTTACCGCCGCATACTTCACAGGTTAAATGTACATCAGCCAGAAATTGCATTTCAACAACCTGTTCACCTTCGCCTTTGCAGGTATCACATCTTCCGCCATCAACATTAAAAGAAAAATGTTTGGGCAGAAAACCGCGCATTTTACTCAAAGGTTGTTTTGAATAAAGGTCTCTTATTTCATCATAAGCTTTAATATAAGTAACCGGGTTACTGCGGCTGCTTCTTCCAATAGGATTTTGATCAACCATCTCAACTTGTGTTATGTGATCAATATCACCTTCTATGCTTTTATGAAAACCTGCTTTCTCGGTAAATTCTCCTTTTAATCTTCTCAATGCAGGATATAAAATTTGTTTTATCAAAGTAGTTTTACCGCTGCCGCTTACACCACTTACCGCACATAAAACATCTAACGGGAATGTTACATCAATATTCTTTAAATTGTTTTGCCTTGCGCCTGTTACAATAATTTTGTGTTTTGATATACGCAGCTTTTGGGGAACAGGAATTATTAAATCACCTCTCAAATACTTGCCTGTAAGGCTTTCAGGATTCTTAATAATAGCTTCATAATCACCTTCAGCAATTACTTCACCGCCAAGATGTGAGGCCAGCGGACCCATGTCAATAATATGTTCTGCTTCCCGCATCATCATTTCATCATGTTCAACAACAACAACCGTATTGCCTTCATCTCTTAATCTTTTTAAAACACCAATTAATCTTTCAGTATCTCTTGGATGCAAACCGATTGACGGTTCATCAAGAATATATAATGAATTGGTGAGATTACTTCCAAGGCTTCGCGTAAGTTGTATACGCTGGCTTTCGCCGCCGCTTAATGAATTGGCAAGACGGTTTAAAGTAAGATAACCCAGACCAACATCCAGCAATGTTTGCAAACGCTGATGTATTTCGATAAGAATGCGGCTGGCAACCTGTTGCTGGTAACTGTTAAGTTGTACATTATCAAACCAGGTTTTAAGATCATTCACCTGCATCTCGCATAACTCGCCAATATGCTTTCCATTTATCTTTACATACAATGCTTCTTTGCGCAAACGGTAACCCTTACAATCAGGGCATTTTGTTCTGCCACGATAACGGCTTAATAAAACACGGTACTGAACTTTATATAAATTTTGTTCTACTTCTTTAAAGAAATCGTTGATGCCGTAAGCGGTTCCTTTTCCATCCCACAAAATAGTGTACTGTTCATCCGTTAAATCTGCTATTGCTTTGTGAACCGGGAAATTAATTGCCCTTGCACCTTTTACAAATTGTTCGCGCCACAAGCCAAGCTTCTCTCCTTTCCACGGCGCAACAGCACCATCAAACACACTCATTCGCCTGTCAGGAATTACCAGCTCGGGATCAATACCAAGCACCTGGCTAAAACCTTCACACGTTGGACATGCACCAAAAGGATTATTGAATGAAAACAAATTCGGAACAGGTTCCTCAAACACAATCCCATCCATTTCAAATTTATTACTGAAAGAGATTTGCTGCGATTCATTTATCTCCAGCAGCATTGCACCTTCACCTTCGTAAAAAGCAATATTGATGGAATCGCTGATGCGGTGAATATCATCTTCATCAAAATCTTTAACGATAATTCTGTCAATAAGAAGGTAAACACTTTCCTTATCTGCAAATCTTTTCTTAAGGTCTTTGTCGTTTGCTTCTAACAAATCTTCAATGCGAATTATTTCTCCGGAAGTATGGTTTTTATTTGAAGACTTTTGATTTTTGGCATCTACCTTCCTGATATAAATGCGCGAAAATCCCTTTTGTAAAAGAATATTCAGCTCTTCACGAATCTCCCTTTTTGCATGTTGCCTAAACAGAACAAGTATATAAACTTTGCCGTTTGCAGGTAACTTTTTAATAGCTTTTAATACATCAGGCACATCATCTTTCTTAACTTCCCTGCCACTCACAGGAGAAATTGTTGTACCTGTTCTTCCATATAGTAAGCGCATGTAATCATATATCTCCGTCATGCTGCCAACAGTACTGCGTGGTGTACGGGTAATAACTTTTTGTTCGATGGCAATTGCAGGGCACAAACCTTTTATAAAATCTACATCAGGCTTTACCATTCTTGCCATAAACTGGCGCACGTAAGCGCTTAGGCTTTCCGCATAACGGCGTTGACCTTCTGCGAATAATGTATCCATCGTAAGCGAAGATTTGCCACTTCCGGAAACACCAGTAACTACTATAAATTTATTGCGTGGAAAAGAAACTGAGACGTTTTTCAGATTGTGAACTCTCGCTCCTTTAATAAAAATATTTTCTGATTTTTTCTTTGAAATTGATTTGTTTGTGCTAATCTCTGCCTGTTTTACATTCATACTTAACTCTCTTTGCTATCTTCCGTAAAATATGTAAAAAGCTTAATTGATAACCGAAAAAAACTTTCAGGAAATATCATTTGGGCAATTCACTTTTTTTTTACATATTGCATACAATATTCTAAAAATACAAGATTATCCTAAAAATCGTTGCCTATAATTAAATCTTTACCCGGCATTTCCTGATTAAAAAATAGTGTTTATTTATCATAAGTGACATGCCGTTACTTTTAAAGGCACGATTATGAAATTGCATCAAACAACATTAACAGACACACAGTTAATCCTCAGTTTCCAGGAAGGTAACTGTAATGCATTGGAAACATTGGTGACCAGGTATAAGGATAAGCTTTTCAGCAGTATTCTTTTTTTGGTTAAAGACAAGTTTCTTGCCGAAGATCTTTTCCAGGAAACTTTTTTACGTATTATAGATACGTTACGCAGCCGGCGCTATAATGAGGAAGGAAAATTCCTCCCCTGGGCTATGCGTATAGCCCACAATCTTTGCGTTGATTATTTCCGTAAGGTTAAACGAACACCTGCCATTTTAACACAAGACAAAAAAGACATTTTCGACGTGATTCACGTTGTGGTAGATGACAATGCTGAACATCGTATTGTGCGGGAACAGAGCTATGACCGTGTACATCAAATGCTTGATAAATTACCTGAAGAACAAAGAGAAGTTATTGTATTAAGGCATTTTGGCGATATGAGTTTTAAGGAAATAGCGGAAACCACCAATTGCAGCATAAATACTGCTTTAGGAAGAATGCGTTATGGCTTAATAAATTTGCGCAAAATGATGATAGAAAAACAAATAAATTTGTAATCTATTGTTATTCTGCAGCGAGAGACATGTGTTAGTGTGATGTTTCCCTCAGTTGCTTACCTGTATTTCATAACTGTGGAGTAACAAGTTTAATAATAAAGGCTGATTTTGTGTCAGCCTTTATTATTTTTCTCCAATCTAAATTGTTTATATCTCTTTATTCTATGATGGAAAGAGGTGCATGGTTTTATAAAATTTGCCTACTTCACTTCAACTTCTCCTTTAAAAACAAATGCAGCAGGACCACATAACCAAATATCTTTAAAAGATGAATCGTCCGTTTTTATAAACTCAACAGCAAGATTGCCGCCAGGTGTTTCTACACTTACCCTGTTAAAACCATTATCATTATGCGCAAATGCAAGTGCCGATGCAGTAACGCCAGTACCACAACTTAATGTTTCATCTTCCACTCCGCGCTCATAAGTACGAACAAAAATATCTCCATCTTCTTCAAGCTCCACAAAATTTACATTGATGCCTGCATCAGCAAATCTCTTGTTATATCTTATTTCGCGTCCTTCTTTAAACACATCTATATTTCTTACATCACTAACGGGTTTTACATAATGCGGAGATCCGGTATCTAATATAAAATCTGAAAATAATGAAGTTTCAATACTATCAACATCCTTCATCTTAAGATCAATCCATTTGTTGCTTTCTATTGTTGCAGTATGATCTCCATCTATCGCTTTAAACAAATACTCTGATTTACGTAATCCTGAATCATATGCAAACTGAACCATGCACCTGCCACCATTTCCGCACATACTGCCGGGATTGCCATCTGCATTATAATAAATCATTCCAAAATCATAACCTGCTTCATTTTGCATGAGCATCAAACCATCTGCGCCAATCCCGAAATGCCTGTGGCATAATTTTTTTACCTGTTGGTTTTCTAATTTAAATTCATTTTTCCTGTTATCTATTATTATAAAATCGTTGCCGGTTCCGTGATATTTAAAAAAGACCAATTTCATATTTTTCAATTAAAGATTGTTAGCGCTTATTATACTCAGTGTTTTTTCAATTAAATTTTTAATGGATTTATCTGCATCTTTTGAAAACACTCTTGTAACCCTGTTTGCTACAACAGTACTTAAGCTAATGCAATGATGGCCAAGCAATTTTCCTAAACCATAAATACCGGAGGTTTCCATTTCAAAATTCATGATACGGTGATTACCAAATTGAAATGTTGCTAAACTGTTTATCAAATCAGGATTAGCTAAACCCAGTCTTAATACGCGGCCTTGCGGACCATAAAAACCGGGGCAGGTAATTGTAATACCATGATGAAATCCATCAACAAAATGTTTAAGCAGCGATGCAGAAGCAGTGTTAAGATATGGCTGTGCAGAAAGCTCATTTATTTTTGTGTGTGCTATAAAACTTTGCAAAATATTTTTTTCTTCTTCATTATTTGAGTGCACATAAAAATTTAGCAGGTTATCAATACCTAACCCATAAGTTGAAACAACATAGCTGTCTTCAGGGGCATCAAACTGTAATGAACCGCAGGTACCAATACGAATAATATTTAAAGATTGTAATTGAGGCTTTATAACTCTTTCATTCAAATCAATGTTTACAAGGGCATCTAATTCATTCAATACAATATCAATATTATCCGTTCCTATTCCTGTTGAAACCACAGAAATCCTTTGGTTACCGAGATAACCTGTATGCGTAACAAATTCACGGTGTTCTTGTTTAAATTCTATTTGATCGAAATACCTACTTACAAGAGGCACACGGAAGGGATCACCAACCGTTATTATTGTTGATGCAAGTTCTTCAGGCAAAAGATTTAAATGATATACCGCACCACGCGTATTAAGAATAAATTCACTTTCAGCTATCCTCATAAAATTTATTGCAATCAACAATATTAAAAATTATTTGCGAGCTATGATTTGTTTTGACGCTTGCAAGGTTTGTTTTATTTTCGCAGCCCGTTAATGGTTTCGTGGCCGAGTGGCTAGGCAGAGGTCTGCAAAACCTTTTACAGCAG
>JBDUBY010000108.1:0-5346 GCA_040003735.1 Parafilimonas sp. | reverse complement strand
CCGCATTCAGATGTTACCGGCGATTGTTCTGTTACCGGTGGTTTTATTTATCGTGGTACGAAATATAAATCGTGGTATGGAAAATATTTTTTTAGTGATTATTGCAGCGGCATAATTAAAACACTTACATTAAGTGCGAAAAAACTTATAGAGCAAGATGTTTTTAATGGCGATGATTATGCTTATACTTCTTTTGGCGAAGATGCGAAGCGTGAATTGTATATCAGCAATATAAATACTGGTGTTATTTATCACATTGTGCCAGCGGCTTCGATGAATGCAACCGAACAAAAAAGTATAAGCGTACTGCAGGTTACTCCAAACCCTTCACATGGAAATTTCAGCATCGGTTTTAAAGCTGAAAAAATTCAGGCAACAAACATCGTTGTGCAAAATATGTTGGGCGAAGTTTTTTATAAGCAAACTATTAATAGTGTAGTTGGAAAAAATTCAATCAATATAAACTTACACGTGGCTTCATCAGTTTATTACATTGTTGTTATAAGTGCAAGTGGTGAAGTTTTATCAAAACAAATAAAAATTGAGTTGTAGTTATCTTCCAAAAAGGCGATTAACACAACTCGCTTTAATAAAAAGCGCTTTGTAATTTTTAATTGAATTACCGCTGCGGCGGTATTGCTTAAATCTCTGCAGTTATTTTATTTTATTTACAATTTCCAAATCACCCAGCGATAAAGTTTCCCACCATTCATCTGTTACATCTTCAAGCCTGTATTCTGTATCAATATCGTAATCGCCGTTTTTATCAATCTGGTAAAAACAATTATTCAACGTGTCTAATACACTTTTTATAGACTTCAATTCAACAAAAAATAACCGGCTTACTATTTTCTTATTTACTTTCTGTTCAAGAAATTCAACTCTTTTTTCAAGAGCTCCAATTTTATCATCGCGCCACGCTAAAAAAATGCATGCACCTAAAATAAAAAGTATAAACGAAATAATTAAAATTGTTGTTGACATGCGATTTAATTTTCTGCAATTATTACATTACAAATATGCCGGTATTTTTTACTGTATTTGTAAAAGTTAGTTGAATGAAAATTTAGGATAGTTAGCAGGCCGTAGTTTTTTGTATTCCGAAATACTAGTTCTTTTTTCAAGCAATAAAAAATAAAGCCAGCTAAATAACATAGAGAATGCAAGGCTTATAAGAATAGCAATTTTTGCTGTATCCTTATATTGTTCTGAATCAAATGCAAGTGAAGTTGTAAATATAGACATGGTAAAACCAATACCTGCTAATGAACCCATTCCTAACAACTGTTTCAAATTTGTATTGGTTGGCAATTTTGCTATTTTTAAAGAGATCATAATTCTGCTAAAAATAAATATTCCAACGGGTTTACCAATAACCAAGCCCGCAATAACACCAATAGTTATTGTGCTGTTGAGCGCGCCGGCAATATTATGCGGAATTAAAATAGCAGTATTTGCAATGGCAAACAAAGGAAGAATAAAAAAATTGACCAGTTTTTGTAACGGCACTTCAAGCTTTGTTAAAGAATTTACGGGCATTGCAAAAGCAACCAGCACGCCTGTAATACTTCCTTCAATACCTGCATTATATATTACATACCATAAGCTGAAAGAAAGAATTATTTGTATAAGGCCTGGTTTAATTTTAAAATAATTACAAAGCCAAAGTAACCCATAAATAGCTGCTGCAATTAAAAGAAACATGCCGTTAATTTCATTTCCATAAAATAAAGCAATAATAACAATGGCACCCAAATCATCAATAATAGCGAGTGCCATTAATAGAATTTTAAGATTGCCTGGTACGCGTTTTCCAAATAATGAAGCAATGCCAATTGAAAACGCTATATCGGTAGCGGTTGGTATTCCCCAGCCATGCGAAAAATCTGAATTAATATTGAAGGATAAATAGATAAGTGCAGGAACAATCATACCGCCGAGTGCAGCGCCAAAAGGCAGGATTGCTTTTTTAAAACTGGAAAGTTCACCTAAAATCAGTTCGCGTTTTATTTCCATTCCCGCAAACAAAAAGAAAAACGCCATCAGGAAATCATTTATCCATTTTAAACCAGTATCGGGCAAACGAAATGGAAGTCCATAATCAGGGTCTGTATTAAATATGGCGCGAAAAAAATTTCCGTGTGAAGAATTAGATATTATTAATGATAAGAGGGTACAGGAAACCAAAAGCACACCGATAAACCTGCTGTCTGAAATAAAAATCTTTAAAGGATTAAATGCTTTTTTTATAAGAATTTTCATTACCGGATTGGTTTTTAAAACGGGCTAATAAAAAAGCAGCAAAGCGATTAGTATATCGGTTTGCTGCTTTAACAATATTAATCTACATAACCATGCACACCCATTTCTGGTATATCAAGACCTGCAATTTCATCTGCTGCACTTGATCTAAGACCGATTGAAGTTTTAGCACAAATTTTAAAGAAGATGTACATTATTGCAAACACAAAAACGAAACAGGTTGCAGCACCTATTAGTTCTGCAATAAATTGTTTGCCGTCTCCATAAAACAAACCTTTTACAGTTCCGGACACACCATTCCATCCGTCTCCATAAGTTCCATCTGCAAATAGTCCTAAAGAAAGTACACCCCATATACCGTTAGCGCCATGTACTGCAAATGCGCCCACAGGATCATCAATTTTTAATTTATTTTCAACGAATAAAGCAACAACTATTACAAGTATTCCTGCAACCGCACCAATAATTACTGCGGAAAGGGAATTTATAAAAGCACATGGAGCAGTAATGGCAACAAGCCCCGCAAGCAAACCATTCGCCATCATTGCAGGATCCCATTTCTTTGTTTTCATTTTCATATACATTGCCGCACAAAAAGCACCGCTTGCACTTGCCAGCATTGTATTAACCGCAATTACAGAAATTCTTAAATCCGTTCCCGCCAACGTAGAGCCCGGATTAAAGCCAAACCAACCAAATGCAAGAATAAAAGTGCCTATAATTGCCATTGGAATATTGTGTCCTGGAATGGTTTTTACTGAGCCGTCTGCGCCATATTTTCCTATGCGTGGCCCAATCACCATTGCACCTGCTAATGCTGCAACACCTCCAACTTCATGTACCACTGAAGAACCGGCAAAATCAACATGGCCGTGGCCTAAACCAAAGTTTACACCTAACTGAGAAAGCCATCCGCCACCCCAAACCCAATTACCAAAAATTGGGTAAACGAACATGGATATAAAAAATCCAAAAACAATAAACGATTTAAACTTCCATCTTTCTGCCATTCCACCTGTGGGTATGGTAGCAGTAGTATCCATAAATACCATCTGGAACAAGAATAAGCTAAACACACCAACATCATAAACATTACTGTTTAAGAAATATCCTGCTTTGCCCCAAAGTCCAAAATCGTGTCCAAATAAATGAACAATAAACTCACTGCTTACAACACCCGGTGCACCACCTGGTGCAAGATTTAATGCTCCACCAAACATAAATGCGAAACCACAAATCCAAAAGCCAAGCATTCCTATACCGTACACCATAAAGTTCATAGCCATTGTATGTGCTACATTTTTCTTTTGGGTGAAGCCTGTTTCCACCATTGCAAAACCCGCCTGCATAAACATTACAAGAAAACCTGTAATAAGCGTCCACATTATATTTATGGCAATCTTGTTATGACCTGTTTGAGTGCCAATTTCCTGAACGGTTGGTTTGCCTGCCGTTGCTGCAGTTATATCATTAATAGTACCTGTATTTGCACCTGTTGGATCTTGCGCAAGTAATGGCGAAGCAATGGCAACACAAACAATTACAATAAGTGCAACACAAAGCTTTAGAAATTGCTTTTTTGCCGTGTTTTGAAATGTTGGGTTCGAATATCCCTTGTTAATTTTAAATAATCGCATGTCAGTTGATATTATTGGTTATTGAATGGTGAACAATTAAAAATGATAGGTTGCCGCTAAAATGCCTGTAAATGTTGACTTGCTTGGGTTTCCATCATGATTAAAGAATATTTCATCCTTGCCCGCATCAAGCCTTAGTTCAGGAATAATTGTAAGATTGCCCACTTTGAAATTGGGCGAAAGCGTTACATCAAATATGCTTGTTGGAATGGTGCCAATGCTTAGAAGGCCTTTTTTGTTATCAAAATATTCTCCTCTTAATGTAATACCGAAAGTACTTATAGGGTCAACATTAAAATATAAAGCAGAACCCCACCAACTATCAGAATTTCCGCCATCGGGTTTAACTGATTGCACTGTTCCGTTATAACCAATAATGAACATATCAGTTAATGTCGCAGAAACAACCAAATCAAATTGGGAAAGGCTGTAACTGCCGCCATAAGTTCCCTGGTAATTCAGGTAAGCTTTTATTTTATCATCTGAAGTACCTGTGCTGAACTGTGCCAAGGCAAACTTGCGCGAAGAAAGTGTAGTCACGTTATCTGAAGGGTTTGCAACACCTATCATCAAAGCGCTTTTGCCACCTAAGCTAATATCTGCTTTTAAACCAGTATGCGAGAAAGGCCCATAAGAAAACATGTAATCCATACTATAATTGCGATTCAGGTATGCATCTACTAGTTCATAACCAATATGCGTTGCCCATTTTCCCATAGTTAGTTTAAACTTATCTGATATAGCATAACTAACATAAGCCTGCTTAACCGCTGAAAGCGTTGTATGATCAGGGTTTGCATAAGAAAATTCTTCGGCTCTTCTACCAAAACCTAAGTCAATAAAAGCATTTGCCTTACCAAAGCTGTGCGCTGCCTGAATACTCGCCATGCCTAACTCAAATGAGTTTTGCGAGTTGGTAAAAGATGTGTAGTTGTTAGTGATGGTTTCACCTGTTGCCGGATCTTTTGCATTGGCAAAATTGTAACGGTAATAAACATCAACAGAACCTGTTATGGTAGGTACTGGAGAGGTTTTAGTTGAGTCGGTTTGGCTAAAAACTGAGTAAAACACGAACATTGAAAGAATGGAAGCAGTGAATTTTTTTTGCATAGCATTTAATTTTAGTTAAGAAAAAAAATCTTCTTCCATACAGCACAGAATTTATCTGTCAATCGTTACATAATGATATTATAATTTCTAATATCATTATTATTGCAATAATAAATTAAATTATGCGTAAAATAACTTAAATAATATACATATTTTTAAAATATATGTATCTTATTTAGCTTCTTCTAGTTTCTTTAAATCGGGTAAAAAGGTCATTATAAGGATGAAGAAGCACAGGAGAATTTCTAAGTAAATTCCATATTTTAGTTGAGGGCATTCTCCCATGTAACAGGTAGAAAGCAAAATATAATTTCTTACACTCCATGCAAGGTTAACT
>JBDUBY010000178.1:0-50615 GCA_040003735.1 Parafilimonas sp. | reverse complement strand
CCTATAGCAGGATTATTATTTATCACTGTCAACTTTTTTCAGGACGGGTCATATCAATATCAGCAATAGTTCCAGCAGACATTACGCTATTGAACATTAGTTGTTATCTTCATCTTTAGTAACAATTTTCAGCTTTGGTTCCGGGCTTGACAAGCAATGAATACCAGCCCATCGCCAAGCCTTGAACGTTGGCTATAACTTAATCGGACACCTCAGTTATGACCTTTCAAAACCAAACAATGACAGATGCTCAATATGACCAATTTTTAACGCAACTTAGAGACAAATGTCAAAACGGTGGTTGGTCAACAGCGGGTTCTAAATTTTTAGAGAACTCTGAGACCTCGCGTTTATAGATACATATTTGCACAACCATCTTCACGCTAAAAATTGTATAAGCACTTATATAATGTTATTGTAAAATCTTACTTTCCAATCTTCTTTAAAATTTTATAAGAATGCTGTTTACATTTGATGAAAATCATTGCATGAAATTCTGCCTAACATTGCTCAGCTTTTTTGCATTCACTTTTATTAATGCGCAAAAAACATTTTCAACCAATAACAAAAAAGTATTGGTATATACAACGGCTGATAAAACTGATTATCGCATCAGCCTTACAGATTCTTTGCATTTCACCCACATGGGCCAGCCGGTAGAAACACAGGTTTGTGTGTTTGTTGATCCATCTCAAAAATTTCAAAAACTTATTGGTATTGGCGGCGCATTAACTGATGCTTCTGCTGAAACTTTTTATAAACTTCCAAAAGATAAACAGCAGGAAGTGTTGAGAGCATATTATGATACAGTAAATGGTATCGGTTACAATTTTGCAAGAACCAACATCAACAGTTGCGATTTTAGCAGCGATGCATATACTTATGTTGCAGACAATGATGCATCGTTAAAAACATTCAATCTTGCACATGATGAAAAATATAAAATTCCATTTATAAAAGAAGTGCAAAAAGCAAGCAATAATCATCTTACATTATTTGTAACGCCATGGAGCCCGCCGGCATGGATGAAAGAAAACAACGATATGGATCATGGCGGAAAATTGAAAACAGAATTCATGCAAAGCTGGGCAAATTATTATGTGAAGTTTATTAAAGCGTATGAAGCAAAAAAAATTCCTGTTTGGGGTTTAAGTGTACAGAATGAACCTATGGCAAAACAAACATGGGAAAGCTGCACGTTTACTGCGGAAGATGAAAGAGATTTTATAAAAAATTATTTAGGCCCAACCTTAGCAAAAGATGAATTGAGCAATAAAAAATTAATATGCTGGGATCATAACCGTGATTTAATTTATCAGCGCGTAAGCACAATTATGGAAGACCAGAATGCAGCAAAATATGTTTGGGGAATCGGTTATCACTGGTATGAAACATGGACAGGAAGCGCAATGGAATTTGATAACGTTGCACGTGTGCACGAAGCTTTTCCAACAAAGAATTTAGTATTTACAGAAGGTTGCGCAGAAAGATATGATGCAAAAAAAATTAATGACTGGAACTGGGGCGAACGTTATGGTACATCAATGGTGCATGATTTTAATAACGGCACCGTTGCATGGACGGACTGGAATATTTTATTAGATGAAAAAGGCGGCCCAAATCACGTTGGTAATTTTTGTTTTGCGCCCGTGCATGCTGATACAAAAACCGGCGAGCTTACGTACATGAACAGTTATTATTATATCGGGCAATTTTCAAAATTTATTCGCCCGGGTGCACAAAGAATTATCAGTTCTTCGAACAGGGATAAATTGCAAACAACAGCTTTTATAAATAATAACGGAAAGCTTGCAGTTGTTGTTTTAAATACTTCTGATGAAAAGATAGAGTATAATTTATGGATCAATGGTGAAGCTGCGCAAACAACGAGTTTGCCACATTCAATTGCTACATTAATTGTTGAATAATTTGTTTATTGAAGACGTTTTACTGTTTTGAAATCTTTCGAAATATTGGCTTTCATAATGCCGGTTGTATCAAACAATTTTTCTTTTAGATTAACTGTGAACACGCATATGTACATGCCTCTTTCTTTGTCATCGTAAAAATCAACTTTCTGTACACGATATTTTGCGTTGGAAGAATCATTATTAATTGCTTTATACAAATAGGTTTGCATAGTAGTTTTTAAATCATCCTCCAAGCCTGCGCGTGTTGAGTCTTTTGCTCTGCAACTGAATGCAAAAGCAATTATCAACAAAACAAAAAAACGATTTCTCATAACAATTTTTATTTGGTAAGATAATCTTTAACCGAAATTATCTTCATTCAAATCATCTTCATCATCAGTATAATTTATTTGCCCAAGATTCATCATGCTTCCAATAAGGTCTTTGAATTCAATTTTGCCTTCAATTACTTTTTTGCTGATGAGTGAATGTGCCGCTAAACCATGCAAAACAAATTCCATCAGCAACGCATTTTCTTTTTCGTTTGCATTTGGAAAATATTTCTTTACAAAATTATACAGGCCATCAACTTTATATAACGCAGCTATTTTTTCTGCATCTTTCATGTCAACAAAAAGATCAAGATGTTTTCCGCCATCAAACCACCGTGTAATTGATTTGTATGGATTATCATTTTCTTTTTCCTGCTGAGAAGCTTTGCCTGTATTTCTTCTTTTCTTTAAAGTTTCCGGGTTTGGAAAATAAGCAATGAACTGAGAACGCGTTGCTTTATCTAAAAGATTTACAGCAACCTGGTAAGGGCCTTCCTGCTCACCTTCATACACCAGTTCAATCTTTCCTGTTATTGATGGAACAATACCAACAAGATCGCTGATCCAGACATGTGTTTGCTTTTCGTTGTTACGGATAGCTCTGCGTTCTGCACTGCTGTAAGCATTTTCATATGCAGATATCGGAAGCCTTGCACTAACGCCACTTTTCTTGTCAACATACTCGTTGCTGCGTGCTTCAAAAGCAACTTGTTCAATCAATCTTTTTACAAGATCACTTATTGTAACTTTTGATTTTTGTTCTTCAAGAATATGTGCTTCCTGTTCTGTAATTTCTAATGATGTTTCAATGCTTTTAGGATAGTGCGTTAATATCTGGCTTTGAATTCTATCTTTTAATGGAGTAACAATGCTGCCGCGGTTTGTATAATCTTCAGGATTTGCAGTGAACACAAATAAAATATCCAATGGCATTCTTAATTTAAAGCCACGAATTTGTATATCACCTTCTTCCAAAATATTGAACAATGCAACCTGAATGCGCGCCTGCAAATCTGGTATTTCGTTGATAACAAAAATGCCGCGGTTACTGCGAGGAATAATGCCATAATGAATCACTCTTTCATCTGCAAAACTTAAGCGAAGATTAGCCGCTTTAATAGGATCAATATCGCCGATAAGATCAGCAACACTTACATCTGGCGTTGCTAATTTTTCTCCGTAACGTTCGCTGCGGTGCAACCATGTAACTGGTGTTTCATCTGCATGTTCAGCAATAATATCTTTTGCATATTTACTTAATGGATGCAGTGGATCATCGTTTACTTCGCTGCCGGCAACAACAGGAATGTATTCATCTAACAGTTCAGTCATCTGCCTTGCCATTCTTGTTTTTGCCTGGCCACGTAAACCCAAAAACAATATATTATGACGGCTTAATAAGGCTCTTTCTGTATCCGGAATTACTGAATCTTCGTAACCAATAATTCCTTTGAAAGTGTTTTCTTTATTGCGTATACTTTCTATAAGATTTTTTCTTATTTCATCTTTGATAGAAACCGGTTTATAGCCGCTTCTTTTTAACTCACCTAATGTTTTAATCTTCTCGATATTCATTGTTGTTGTTTTTTTGCCACGAAGGCACTAAGACACAAAATCATTTTGCAGTCTTATAATCATGCTACGAATCTTTTTATTCCATCCTTAATAAAAGAAACATTGAAGTTGATAAGAAAGCCCAATCGCTTATTAGTAAGTTTAAGATGACTAATAACTTGAGCTTGCCATAAAGGATTTACTAATTCAATTGCTTTCAATTCACAAATTATTAAATCTTCCACCAATACATCTAATCTCAATCCTTCATTAAAAACGAGATTGTCATAAAATATTGGTATATCTATTTGTCTCTTATACTGAATACCTTTTTTGCTAAGTTCATGACAAAAACATATTTCATAAACTTTTTCTAATAAACCAGGGCCTAACTGTTTATGAACTTTAAAAGCGCAATCAACAATCTCTTTAGCTAAATATTCTTCCTGCTCTGATAACATCTTTAAATATCAATTTCTTTGTGCCTTGGTGCCTTCGTGGCTATTTTTAATACACCGTTTTTCTTTTACCACTTTCAAAATCGCGAAAGATGAATGCGCCTAATTTATCAAGCGATGCAAAGAATGCTTTGCCATTATTTGTTTCAGTAAACTCTGTAACAAAGCGCTGTAAATACGGATCGCTTGCTATCATAAATGTGGTGATGGGAATTTTTAGTTTCTTACACTGGGCGGCAAGATTTAAACAACGGTTGGTAATTTTTCTGTCAAGTCCAAATGCATTTTTATAATAGCGACCACCAATTTTTAAGCAAGTTGGTTTGCCATCTGTAATCATAAAAATTTGTTTGTTTGAATTTCTTCTTCTGCGCAAAATATCCATTGCTAATTCAATGCCTGCAACTGTATTTGTGTGATAAGGACCGACTTGCAAATAGGGCAAATCTTTTATTTCAACAGGCCATGCATCATTACCAAATACAACAATATCTAAAGTATCTTTTGGATATTTTGTAGTGATAAGTTCGCTTAATGCCATTGCCACTTTTTTTGCCGGCGTTATCCTGTCTTCACCATACAAAATCATGCTGTGTGAAATATCAATCATTAATACGGTTGATGTTTGCGCTTTGAAATCTGTTTCGCGAATCTGCAAATCATCTTCCTGCATTTGAAAGTTTTCTACACCATGATTTATTTGTGCATTGCGAATGCTTTCAGTGAAATCAATTTGCTCAAGCATGTCTCCAAACTGGAAAGGACGATAATCAGGACTTATCTCGTCACCTTGACCGGGTTTATTTGTTGTATGATCTCCCTGTTTGCTTTTTTTAAGTTTGCCAAAAATTTCTTCAAGGCTGCGTTTGCGAATTGACTGTTCACTTTTGGCAGTAATTTCTATAGCACCAGTTTCATTATTATCTTTTATGTAACCGTTGCGTTTAAGATCTTCAATAAAATCACCCATTCCATATTCATCATCTGTAAGCTGGTATTTTTTATCGAGTTCATTCATCCATTGCAATGCTTCGTTTACATCGCCACTTGTATAAGTGAGTAATTGCATGAACAGATCGAGCATTTGCTCGAACTTGCTTTTTCCATTTGCTGCAGGATCAAATTGTACAAAACGATTTCCGATCATAACTGTAAGCTACTTAAAATCTGTATAATAAAATGGTAACAAATTGTGATGACTAAAAGTTCAAATCACATACAGCAAAAAATAATCCTGAAAATAAAAAACATCAAAAATGTCAGGCTTGTGCAGTAGGACCGCCAAAGTTTAAAGGTATTTCAACCTGCTCAAGATCTTGTATTTTACCATGAACGTTTTCATAGCGTTCAATGTTTTCCTGCATGGCACGCATAAAACGTTTTGCATGCATTGGAGTAAATATAATTCTTGATTTTACTTTACTTTTTGGTGTGCCCGGCATTACATTCACAAAATCAATTACAAACTCAGCGTGACTGTGTGTAATGATAGCGAGGTTGGCATAAGTGCCTTCCGAAACTTCTTCGCTTATTTCTATGTTTAACTGGTTAGGCTGTTGTTGAGGCTGATCTGGCATACATTAAATTTATCACTGCAATGATAGCGATTCTTCAACAATCCGCGCATCTCCGCTTGAATTTTTATAGCTGGACTTAATATAAATTTTCTTTGTTAAAGGATCGAAAGATGTAGACAATATTGTGAAAGAATCAGCTTGCACAGAATTAAGAATTACATCATTTGGTTTAGCAGTAAAAGTATTTCCATCTACACCAAATGATAATTCATACTTCCAGCCATTTGCGCCTAAATCTGCATAATTTAATTCAGAAGTTGTTTCAGAAATAGGTGTAAGATTTTTTGTGATAGTGGAGGTGTCTGTAGAACTTAAACTTCCGGTAACGGTATCGCCTGTATATAAGTTTTTAGTAATGGCAGAAGAATAGATGCCGGACAAATTATTGTCTTCTGTATGCACATATATTACATATGTAGTACTATCAATTTTATAATCGCTTACTGTGGCAATTTTTATTGGCAGCATAAAATTACCTGATGATAAAAATTTTTTGTTTAACGTTACCGGGACTGTATCATATGTATTGCTAGTACCTGCAGTGAATGTAGTTTGGAATGTATAAGCATTCGAAGGCATCGCCTGGTAATTAGTGTTGTAAGAAGTATTATAAGATTGGCGCAAGTCATCTGCTACGGCAAGTGTTACCGTTACATCTTTAGGAAGAAGAAAGGTTGACGATATTATTAAATTATACGTTACAGTATCAGCAGCTGGAAACAAAATTAAACTGTTATCAAAACTCGTAGTTCCGCCATTGACAATATAAAAATTCGGTGTTGTATCATAACTGGCAGAATTTTTTTTGCATGCAGTAAACGCAGCTGTTATTACAAAAACTATAATAAAAGGTTTTAAAAAACGCATTAAATTAATTTTGGCAAATCTATCATATTAAGGATATGCGTGTTATTTCAAGATGTATAGTTAATGTTAATTAGTGCAAATATCAAGAGTCCTTACAAGTGACTCTTGATATTGGCAGAAAAATAAAATAACGTTTTTATCTTGGACCAGCATAAACCAACGTATCCGTTGCGGCTCTGTTTGAAGGTCCGGCTCCCCAATAATAAGATACATAATATGTTCTTGATGTTGGATCATACCTGTTATCATAGCTTGGCAAGTTTACAAGCGCAGGATTGGTAAGGGATGAAACGGTAACCTTATTAGTTGTTGGATCTACAGTTAATGTTAATCCATCAATTCCTCCAACTGAGGAACCGCCATGCCACGGATGATAATCGTATTGGATTGAATAAGGACCCGTTGTAGTCATGCTTATTTGACCGGTTGTACTACCGCTAAGATCATTATCAGCCTCCCTGAGTATTGTTCCAGTTAAGTTGTAAATGCCATCATAAGCATTTCTCACATTTAAACTGTAAAGGGCCGCTCCAAAATTTCCGCTTATATCTCCTGCAGAAACAGATGTAATTTTTAAAGGGAGCGCATAACTTACGGTGAAATCATAATCTGCCGGCAGCTTTACCTTTACGATTGCCTGTCCAGATAATTGACCCTTAGGAATTGTAATAGTCATTGGAAATCCGTCAACAAATAAATCGCTTGGGGGCGCAATATAATTCGCGCCGTCAACACTATGTGTAGAATCATAAATTGCTAATAAAGCGTCATCTATATCAACAGTTACAGATATATCTGAAGGTGCTGTATTTGCACCTGCATAATCAACATTTACATTAAATGAGGCTTCGCTTCCTACAGCCAAAGACCCTAAATCAATAGAATAGCGTGGAGCAGCTTGTCCACTTGGCTGTGCGGCTATAGAGCCTGTGTTGCCAAACTCAACTACGCTATTTGACAAACTTGTATTCAATGTTAATGAGTCGTCTTTTAAGCAGGAAGCAAAAAGCAAACTTGTAACGATAGATAAATAGCCTGATATTTTAATTATTTTATTCATATAATTCTTTTATTATCGTAATAATTTATTTAAACATTTCTTAGATGAATCAGTTTGCATCCCAAAAGATTTTTGATGTAAATGGATCTATATCTTTTGGCAGATTAGCATTATTATAAGATAATTCACTTGTTGGATAAAGTACGCGTGATGGTAATTTATCTGCTCTCGAGCTGATTGATTGTAATGATGCAAAGGAAGATGTACTGTTTGTTGAACCGTTAACTATAGCAGGATATCCCGTGCGCCTGAAATCATTCCATGCCTGGTCTGAATTAACCATATTTAATGCAACATATTGCTGGGTAATGATCGCTTCAAGCTTTTGCGCATCAGTGCCAGCTAATTCATAATGCACAAGATAACTGTCTGAATTTAAATCTAAATAAGCTCCATAATCAGCTTCAGGATCCCAGTTAGTGAGGTCATAAGAACCATCACGCAACATATAAATGTATTTGTAAGAGTCTAAAATACCGTTATAAAAATAATCCTGGGGATCACCATTAACTCCCAAGCCGCCTTCTAACGCAGCCTCTGCTTGTAAAAAATCGGATTCAGCCAAAGTGAAAATAGGCATTGATGCTGCAAATCCTTTTAAAACGCCAATGTTGTCATCCTGAGCTTCATAGCCTGTTATCCAACTGCCGGCAGATGGTGCAGAGAGAACACTTGTACTTTCATAGCCAAGCTGGTTTGTTCCAAATGATGAACCACCGAATCCATTAAAAATTGCGTATCCTCTGTAATCATTTAATTTAGTTCCGTCATAAAACGAAGCAATAAAATCTGTAGGCATCCATGCTCTGTTGGCAGCAGCATCAGTATAAGTAAAACCCCATGAATTATATTCAGGATTTTGTTTTCCATCAGCTTTTTGATAGCCTGGATTTACCATCGCATCTTCTGTTAAAAAACCAACATCATCATACTTGTTATTAAAACTTAGTCCGCCTGATTTACCTCTTACAGCTATTCTTAACTTAAGCGAATTTGCAAATCTTTTCCAATTATCCATGTCGCCGCCAAATAAAACATCATTGGCAGAGAATTTTTGGACATTGGTTGCTGAATTATTTGCTAAATCATCTAAACCATCATTTATCAAACTAATGGCATCATCTAATAACATATATATGCTGTCATAAACTGATTTTGCATCATCGTAAGTTGGCGTAAGATTTTGTTTTTCTAAAAACGCCTGGGAATAAGGAACATCATTATACGTGTCAACCAACAATTGAAAATCAAAAGCTTTCATTATTTTAGCTGCCGCATTATAAAAATTATAGTCTTTATTGCCATCAGTTTGGCCGATTATCCACTGATAATCTGCAAGATTATCATAAGTTGAGTTCCAGCAATTTTGATAATCATCATTTCCAAGATCATACGTAACTGACGAACCGAACCCGCCATAACCACCTGCATTTGCCATATAACCTACGAGTTGTGCACCCATTGAATTATATGTATTGGCAACATTACCGGTGGCAGTTAACGCCTGGGAAATTACCAGTTCAGGCGTTGATGACGTTGACGAATTTGGGTTTTCATTTATATCAAAATATTTTTTGCACGACGTGAATCCAAATATTAAAGTTGCGCTCAAAATACCGATACCAAATATTTTCTTCATTTGAATGTTTTTTCGATTTTAAAATGTTGTTATAACATAATCGCTTTAAAATATCTGCTTTAAAATGTAACAGAAATTGTTGCACCATAATATCTTGATGGTGGCGCAGAGCTTAAACCGGTAATACCAACCCCATTGCTGGAGCTTGATACTTCACTGTATTCGGGATCTGTATAGTAATTTGTTTTGGGTAACCATATAAATAAATTACGGCCCTGTAAACTGATATCTACAGATTTAATGAAGTTTGCTTTTCTGAATAAGCTTTGAGGAAGTTGATAAGATAAACTTAGTTCTCTTAGTTTCCAGAAAGCTCCTGAAGAAACATAATTAGAAGTAATTGCTCTGTTGTCGTCACTTGTCCAATAACCTGCATTGCCATTCCCGTCAACTAATGTAATATTCGTGTTCTTAACATAAGTTCCCGGATGGCTTGGATCTTCATACACAGAATTAGGGAAAACAAATCTGCCTCTGTTATATATAGTAGTCCTGACGCCAGTACCTGCCCAGTCTACATCAGCACCAGATCCAAAATACATGTCGTAATTACCGCGATATTCAAAAAGGCCGGTAAGATCAAAGCCTTTGTATGATATATCGAAGTTTGGTCCGAATCTTAGTCTTGCTACAGAATTACCTAAGATTTTCAAATTCGGGTCTTTTGAAGGCTCTCCGGAAGCAGCATCAACAATCACATGGCCCTGATCATCTCTTACATAATCAAATCCAAGAATTACAGGAAATGCCTGGTTTGCTACAGCATAAATACCTGAACCATCTCCATAAGTAGCCAGTGCAATTTGGGAAACTCCATTTCCAATTGCAAGAACCTTATTGTCAAGATAAGTAAAATTTGCACCTATATTTACTTGCCAGCTAGCATTTTTAGCAACAGTTAATTGCAGGTCAGCTTCCAAACCCTGGGTCATTGTTTTACCAACATTTGTTAAATAGCCACTTCCCCCTGAAGTATAAGAAATACCGGTTGTTACAGTTTGATTATCTGTAACAGAATGATACCATGTTACGGATGAAGTTATCCTGTTTTTTAGCAACGTTATATCAAAGCCAAATTCATATTGCTTTGTAATTTCTGGTTTTAAATTGTCAGATACTAAAGTATTGTCTAATCCAAAACCCGGAAGGCTGCTATATGGAAATCCACTTTGTTGAGAAAAAGTTCTTTGTAATTGATAAGCTCCGAAATTTGTTGAATTACCTAAATTTACTTCACCTACTCTTGATGCGCCACCTCTGATTTTAAGATAGTCTACAACATTGCTATTCTTTAAAAAATTAAGTGCTGAACTGGCAACAAAGGATAAGTCTGCAGATGGATAAAAGAAAGATCTGCTTTCGATTGGTAAAGTAGATACCCAATCATTTCTACCTGTAAGATTTAAGTATAAGAACTCTTTATATCCAACGGTTAACTTACTATAAACACCTGCAATACGCTGCATGTAGTTACTTTCACTTGCGCCAGGAATACCCACTAAATTTCCAACATTATAAAGCCCGGGAACAACTAATGGTGAAGCAGATACACCTACACCTTTATATTGATTTTGATTCCACTGTCCGCCACCGAGTAAATTGAATGAGAAATTATTTGTTTTCTTATTTATTTCAAAATAAAGATCACTTAGCAGGTTTGTCGTATAATTTTCATTATCTGAAACTGCTGCAGGTATATCAGTCTTAGAGTTACTGCTCGCTTCTTTTGCATACGTAGTATATTGAAATGAGTTATTCCATGATTTTACATACTGATTAGTTTTCGTGATCCCTTGCCGTGCAGTAAAACTCAACCATGGAAGTGGTGAAAATTTCAATTCAACATTGCCAACTAAATATTCATTTTTAGTTGTTTGACGATAATTATCAATTTGCCAATAAGGATTCAAATACCACGGATTGTAATATCCATTAGGATTTGCCATTGGATCAGTTTCCCAATTCGCATACCTCGTAATATCAATATTTGAAGGCATGTTGAGCATATTGTTATAAATAGAGTAAGTCTGGGTGGTTATATTATAGTTATTCTGTGTATAGCCTAAAGAATAAGTAATGCCAAGCTTATCGCCGTATATTTTTCTTGTACCATTTACGCGAAAAGTTGTTCTGTTATATTTGTCTTTAGGTGTTGTTCCCTGTATATCTGCATATTGGCCAGACAAATACATGGTAGAAACATTATCGCCACTTGCTACAGAAAAATCTGTTTGATTAGTCAAGCCTGTATTCCAAAACTTTTCTCTTGTATCATTTCCCGTATATTTTGTTGAATCTTGCGAGCCGTCTTCTAAAGGAACGCCTAATCCTACTGTGGATCCATCGAAATGAGGACCATAACTTTGGTTTTCTATTGATGAAAATATAGGGTTGCCATTCTGATCATATCCATAAGAGCTTCCTCCTTGTCCGTAGGACATTTGGCTCTTTGGAAAGAAAGCAACATGTTCAAGTGTTTCAGTATTGGCAATCCTCACCTGGGCACGTCCCGCTGTACCCTTCTTGGTTGTAATAATAATTGCTCCGTTAGAAGCTTGGGAACCATATAATGCAGAGGCACTGGCACCCTGTAAAACGTTGACTGAAGCAACATCTTCAGGATTTAAATTTCCAATTATAGTATTAGGAACTATTACATTGTCAAGAACTATTAATGCTTCGTTGTTACCCGTTAAAGACCGGTTACCTCTTAAAATGATTCTGTAGTTCGGATTCACACCACCTGTCGTACCTTGAATTTGCAGGCCTGCAACTTTATCCTGCAAACCACCTGCAATATTCACTGCTTTTCCTTTCGTTACTTCTTTACCGGAAATTGTGGTTTGCGCTGAACCAACCTCACTCTTTCTTCTTACAATACCACCTGCTGTTACAACCACTTCACTAAGTTCTTTATTGGTTCTTGTAACCACGACACTTATTATCTGCATATTTCCAACCGAAACTTCAACCTTTCCGATACCTACAGCCGAAACAACTAACACATCTCCCTGTTTTGCAAGAATGGTAAAGTTCGCGTTTGCATCTGCAGCTACAGACTTTTTTGTTCCTTTTAAATTAATTGTAGCAAAAGGAACAGGATCACCATTTTGATCCTTTACGGTACCACTTACTTTGCTTTGCGACCATACCGCAATACTTGTAAATAGCAACACAATTAGGGTAGTTACTGTTTTTCTCATGTTAAACGTTTTGCTGTAAATATATACAATACAAACAAATCGTTAAAGAAAAATAAAAAAAATGTTAATTGGTATAAACGGCAATTATAATTTGATCTTACTTGAGAACTTATTAATAAAAAAGCCGCTTCAATAGAAGCGGCTTGTAATTAAAATTTAAATTCTTAATGATTTACACTGGTAAATTCTAATTTGTCAACACCCATTTCATCTCCATTCGCACCTCCGTTTAACTCAACAAAATATCTAAGTGCAAAACGACCTGAATCTGGTTGATTTAACCCACTTATAGTCGCTTCATACTTTGTCCACGTTGTTGGGTAATCTCCAGGAGGGGAAACCTTATAAAGGGCATTTATATCTAATAATGGAGTGGTAAAATTTCCAACAGCGGTAGAAGCTTCAGCGGAAGAAGGGTCTGCAATACTGTCTGAGGTATTGAAAGTATTCAAACGCAGCTGCAACCTATCAGCGTAACCGTCATTTGAGCCACTAGACAAAGTATAGAAGCTTATTTTATCACCATTTTGAAAATATAATTTAGGAGAAATAAGCCAATCACTTATAATACCTGAAAATCCGGCGCTGGCTGCATAGCTATCATATAAGAAATTCGTTCCGTCGTAAGCGGTGCTACCCCCAAGTGTTGAACTTTGGATAGACCATCCATCACCGGTATCATCACTAAAATTTTTAAATTCAAAGCCCAGAGTTGTAAGCTCACTCATACTTTCAAAACTTGTCGAAAAAGACTGATCAGTTGGCGTGGGTGGCGGCTTTACGGGTGTTGAATTATCCTTTTTACAGGCCACTTGTAAAAGGCAAACACATGCAGCCCCTATAATTATTTTCTTCATTATTAAATTTTTGTTTTGTATTCATTAAAATATACTTAATTATAAAAAATCACTACCTGGATTTTACATACGTCAAGGTATCATAAACATACTGATCAGGGCGACCGTTTTGTGCAAAAATATAGGAGGCATATATTATTTTTGTAACCGGATCATACCTGCTATCAGTAACAGATGGATTAATATGGAAAGCTCTTCCACGACCATCATCCGGAGCCGTGTTTACAACATCAACCAGAGCATTGGTTGAAGGATCAAAAATAAATCTTGGTGCGGTTGCGCCAAAAGTTACTACACCGCCATTAGGATCAAAGCCTAACTGGTATGTACCATAACCACTCCTAAAATCATCTGCAGTAGCAGTAGCAGTAACTAATGAAACATTTGATGGTAATGTAAATGTTTGGCCATCAGCAATACTATACGCTGCCCATCCTGTAGTTTTCTGTGTAAAAGTATAAACACCATCCCACTGGTTTTTTGTTGCGATGGCTAAAATACCTGTATTAAAATTGGTAGATATTAGATATCCTGAAGAAACACTGCTTATTTGCAAACCAAGAGCATAATCTACCCCAAGGAAATTATTTGGTATTACTTTAAGAGACAAATAACCTGTGCTTTGCCCTTTAGGTATGGTTACCACATAACCGGTAGCAGAATCACCGGCGTTTGAAGAGGTGTATAAGCTTGTTGGCATTTCTTCATGAGTTGTGCCATTGGCCGCATTGTAATTGCCTAATAAAGCAGTGTTTATTATTAACGTAACCTGTATATCCTCGGGAGCTGGTCCGCCGCCAGATAATATTATAGGAACGGCATCAAATGTGGTGTCAGCATCAGATTTTGCAAACGCTAATTGTAAATGGTTATCATTAGAGGTGGCGGTTAAACCAACATACACAACATTTTGTACACCCAAAGGGCGTGTTGATTCTGATTGATGATCATTGTATGAAGTATCCTTCAAACAGCCCATAAAAGCAGTAGAAAGAATAATTGATACAAAAAATAAATATTTTAAATTCTTCAATTTCATAAAAATAATTTTAAAAGTTTACTAAGGTTCCCAGAAAAGTTTTGTTGTGTAAGCATCAATTGTACCTTCTGCCTGAACGCTTGAACTATTAGTAGTATACTCGCTCTGTGGATACAGCAAGCGTAAAGGTAGCGTATTAGCAACTTTGGCGGGGTTAGAAGAAATGTAAGAATTATCCGTTAAAAAGTGTAACCTTCTTTGATCGGAATAAGATTCCAGCGGATCTATACCTGTATTGGCTATATATTTTTGATAGGTAATAAACTGAACCTGCAAAGAAACCGATGCTCCTGCATTATCATCCCAACTTCCTCCCTCGGCCAAATATGTTGCTGCAGCATTATCTGCATCATCAACTTTGAGAAACTCAAATGAAGCCTTTACAGCATTTTCGTATGTAGCCTTAACATCACCAGAAAGCCAACCACGTGCAATAGCTTCTGCTTCCAAAAATAAAGTTTCATATTTTGGATATATCCACTGGTCTTGGGTTGCGCCAACAGATGATGGGGCCCCATCTCCTATTAAACCAGGCCCAAAATACGATGTACCAGCACCGTTAGTTAATGTTCCTGTTGGATCGCCATAAACATTGCCATTATAGCCGGAAGCTGAAGGAGAAAAGAATCTTTCTAATCTTGGATCGCCTGAATTTGTCAAAATATTAAGTATATAAGCATTGGCATTTATAGAAGTGTTCGCTATATTATTGCTTGCATCATATCCAAAATTTGCATAAAATGGTGATTGTTTATTTACATCATTTATATAACCTGGATTTTCGCTAACATCGTAATCATCTGAAACACCGCCTGAGCTTTGAATCTTTGCAATTTCTGCTGATGGATCAAAACCTGATACCTGCGATTGGCGTATTAGCATTCTTAATTTTATGGTATTACCAAACTCAGCCCATCTGCCCTGATCTCCATTATTTATAATATCAGCAGGAGCAAATGATTTGGCCGCAGTTAAATTTTTCATATAATCAACAGCCGTATCTAAGCTTAGAAGCACCGAATTATAAACATCCTTTTGTGCATCATACGCCGGGGTAGGAAATTCCTTATAGTGAAATGCCTGCGTATATGGAATATCTCCAAATAAATCAACCAATTCCTGCCACAGTTTAGCAGAAAGAATTGTTGAAGCCGCGGCCAATACGCTGTCGCCACTCGCCATGGCTTTTGTTTTTACCTGGTAAAGATCAAATAGAACATTATAGTGATTTTGCCATATTGCATCACTGAAGCCAAAATCAATATTATACGTTTGTTCTATTTGGCTGGGAGCAAAATCTCCGTTGGGTGCAAAGTATCCCATCCAATTATCTAAAAATCCCCAGTCTCCGCTTGCTTCTCTGCTGCCAACAGCCTGCTCAGCCTGGGTAAAAATAAGTTGGGGTGTTGTATTATCGTCAGTAGGCCTGTTGGGGTCATTATTTACATCTAAATAGGTCTTACTGCAGCTGGTGAATATCAATGCCGCCAGCGAAGCGCCTAAAATTATGTTTTTACTTATCATTCGTTTCATTTATACTATTTTAATTATATTAAAATTGAACGGTTATAGATCCACCAAATAACCTTGAAGCAGGAGATTGGAATGAACTCGCAATACCAAAAGTATTACCTACACTTGAATAGTTAAATTCAGGATCGCCCCACTGGTTAGATTTAGGAACAAAAAGAAGCAGGTTTTTACCAACTGCACTTACAGTTACGCTCTTGATAACTTTTTTGTTGCCTATCCATTTGTCAGGAAGTGTGTAAGAAATATTTACTTCTCTTAGTCTCCATGCTGAGGCACTGGCAAAATAATTAGTGGCAACTGCAGTATTTGTTTTGCCGGTTGACCAAAAGTTATAATTACCATCCTGTACAAGAACTGTCTTATTATCTACGTATTTGCTGCCATCCCAGTAAACTGAATTTGGCATAACGAAACGTTTACGATCGTAAGCCGCACTTCTTGCAGAAATTCCTGCAAAATCTTCATCAGAACCAAGGCCTGAGAAGAAATCATTTCCACCCTTATAATCCCAAGTCATTTCAAAAGAGAACCCACCAATAGAGAAAGATGGTGTTCCACCTATTATCCATAACGGTAATGATCTGCCCTTTATTATTAAGCCGGATGCTTCTGATGGGTAACCGGTTACAGGATCAACTATTACTTTTCCTGTAGCAGGATCTCTTGTATAATCAGTTAACTGAAACGCGAATGCAGGCAATCCAACAACAGCAATGTTACTTGCAGTTGGTGAGCTTACTGAATTTTGTATAAATCCACTGCTGCCACCTACAAGTACCGGAACATTACCTTGTGTATGTGTTACTTCGTTATTGTTATAGGTTGCATTAAATTTAAAATCTATTCTTCCTTTGCCAATATTTACAAGTGGTGTAAGGTTTAATTCCATTTCTACACCATAGTTCTTAAAATCTGCAGCATTGGCAATTTGAGTTGTATAACCTGTTGCTGAAGATTGAGAAATGTTTAATACCTGGTTTGTATTGTTCTGATAAAAATAAGTTGCATTAAAATTAATATGATTATGCAGAAATCCTAATTCCAAGCCAGCCTCTTTTGTATTTACAAATTCAGGCTTCAAATCCGGACTTGGTATTGTTCCATTTGCGGTAAAACCAGCAGTAGTACCATAAGGGAAACCAGCATTTTGAGAGTATGTTGATTGCAAAGAGTATACACCAAGATTTACATTTCCCGATTTTGAAATAGCCCCTCTTACCTTAAGATAGGAAATAAGGTCGCTATTTTTTATAGCAGGAATTATATCAGATAATACAAGTGAAACGTTTCCTGCTGGATAAAAGAAGGAGCGGTTATTTTGTAACAAACGGCTATCCCAGTCATTTCTGCCCGTAAATTCTGCATAAGCCCATCCCTTGTAATTAAAACTTACAGTTCCATAAGCAGAAACCAATCTTGATTGTGTGATATAGTTGCCATTTGGATAAACACTTACTTGCGCGTCACCGCTTCTTACAGATACATTGTATAAATAAGGCACCACTAAATTATTACCACCAACCTCTACATCTTTACTGCGGTTATCTCTTAAAGAGCCACCGGCAATATAGCTTAGAGAAAGATCTTTCACAATATCGTGAGACCCGCTTAAGTAATAATCCAGGTTAATACGGGAACTGCTATTCTCATCATCAGAAACAATACCTGGCCTGTTTGAATACTGTGTAGCATTCCTTGTAGCTGCAGCATAATCGCTAACAATTACTGGTGCATTCGTATTTTTTGAGTTTGCGAATGCAAGACTTGTACTTAAACGTGCAGTAGCTTTAAGCCAGGGAAAAAATTGATAATTTACGTCTATATTTCCAAGAATGTCATCTTCCCTGCCTTTAGTTCTTATATTCTGTATCAGCCAATATGGATTAACTGCATATTCGTTGTAATAATTTGAAAACTGGCCATATTTACTGTTTTGATCTTTATAATCTAACAAAGGCACATTATTAGCGGTTTGCATTACAAGAAAAAATAAACCGCCATTATAAGCATTTGGAAATGTATTTTGGAAACCGGATTCATTTACAATATTATAATTTGAAAGTGTATAATTCAAGCCATAATTAATAGAGAAATTACCATACGTTTTACCGCCATTAAATCTTACTGCAGTACGGTGATTTTCATCATCAGGTACTAAACCTTTAATTTTTGCATCATCAACACTCACATAAAAATCCTGTCCTGCAATAGAAGCTGAATTTTGGAAAGTTAATCCTGTATTGAAGAATTTAATTTTATCTTTATAATGGTCTGCAGAATAAGGAACCATCTGAATTGAACCATCCTCTAACGGCACGCCAAGTGGCCTTACTACACCATCAAAAGCAGGTCCATATTGTTGATTTTCATAAGGTACATAAGTATAATTGCCAAATTGATCAGTAGTTTCACCTGCGCCTTGTCCAAACCCTTTTTGTAATTTTGGAAAGAAAGAAACTTGTGTTGCTTCAACTGTTGAGCTTAAAGTAATTGTAGGTGTTTTTCCACCCCTTTTTGTTGTAATTACAATTACACCATTTACAGCGTCAGGACCATAAATCGCAGCAGATGCAGCACTTTTTAATACAGTTAAGGTTGCAACGTCATTTGGTGGAATTGAAGATAGATAACCTAATGGAGTTGGAGCACCATCAACAACCAACATGGGTTGGTTATTACCGGTTAATGAACGGATACCACGGATATTGATCTTGGCATCCTCAAAAACTCCGCTATTAACAGTAGATATATTTAAACCGGAAACTTTTCCGTTTAAAGACTGTTGAATATTTACGGATTTTGCTGCGGTTAAATCTTTATTATTGATTGTCGTGGTAGCATATCCTAATGATTTTGCCTGCCTTTGCACACCTAATGCTGTTGTTACAACAACATCTGTAATGCTTCCTGCGGCTCTTGTTACAGTAACTGAAAGCACAGCATCATTACCAACCGTCACTTCTGTTTTTTGTATACCAACAGCAGACACAACCAAAACATCTCCACTTTTTGCTGGTATAGTAAAATTAGCATTGGCATCCGCGGCCACAGATACCTTAGTGCCTTTTACGCTAACTGTAGCGAAAGGAATAGGATCGCCATTTTGATCCCTGACCGTACCACTTATCTTTCCTTGCGACCAGGCCACAATGCTGGAAAACAGCAATAAAGTAAGAAGACTTACAATTTTTCTCATTTTAGACAATTTTTAAATTTAGCTTTTAAAATAGAAGAATTAAATCGCTGTTAACGAATATTCAACAGTTTGTTAATTGCAACAAAAGAAAAGACAAATTAGTTTCTGAAAAAGCTGCTCTATATTCTTATTAAAATTTTAATGTTTCCTTAACAATCTTAATAATCGGCAATCTTAATGATGAATAAGCTAAATAGTTGAATATAATAATATTACGGATATAATAAATATTTATTAATGGGAATAAGCATCTTATTAAACTTAAAAAAATATTGCTATTTTAGACTCTACTTACAAACGTTTGTTACAAACTCTCACTTTATTAAAATTATTTTAAGTAAAATTATTGCAATAAGGTAATTTTGCTAATGCAATTACTTGATGGAAAAAAAGCTTCCGGGCATATAAAAAAAATACTCTCCTTTCAAACTCTTTCTCTCCAACAAAAAAAATTGGCTTCTCCACATCTTGCAGCAATATTGATTGGTAATAATGGGGCTAGCGAAACCTATGTTGCAAGCAAAATAAAGAATTGCTCAGAAATTGGCTTTCAATCTACATTAATAAGATTCGACAATACCGTTACAGAAAATACTTTGCTCAAAAAAATACATGAACTTAATACCAATGAAACTGTTGACGGTATTTTGGTGCAACTTCCTTTGCCAAAACATATCGAAGAAAAAAAAGTAGTTAATGCCATTTCTCCAATGAAGGATGTTGACGGCTTTCATCCTGAAAATCTTGGAAACCTCGTATGGGGATCTCCGCGTTTTATTTCAGCAACACCTTATGGAATCATCTTGTTACTACAGCATTATAATATAGATGTGAAAGGAAAACACGTTGTAGTTATTGGCCGAAGCAACATTGTTGGCAGGCCAATAAGTATTCTGCTAAGCAGTAACCAGTCGTATGGAAATGCAACGGTTACACTTTGTCATTCGCACACGACCAATATAAAAGAATTAAGTCTGCAGGCTGATATTTTAATTGCAGCTTTGGGAAAACCTGGTTTTGTTACTGCAGATATGGTAAAGCAAAACGCTCTTGTTATTGATGTAGGTATAACAAGGGTAGAAGATGCTTCTGCTAAAAAAGGTTTCCGTATTAAAGGTGATGTAAATTTTGATGAAGTGGCTCCCAAAACATCATATATTACACCAGTACCGGGTGGCGTTGGTTTAATGACGATTGCAGCTCTTTTAAGCAACACCATGAAAGCTTATTTACAACGCAATAATTTAAGAGAAGATATTTTTAATAATGATTAGTGAGGTTATAAATAAGAATCAGCAGTTGGCTGTTAACAGTCAGCAATCAACTTTCGCCGTGATGGAAGCATTTTATACTTTGCAGGGAGAAGGCTTTCACCAGGGAAAAGCAGCCTATTTTATTCGCCTTGCAGGTTGCGATGTCGGCTGCTTTTGGTGTGATGTAAAAGATAGCTGGGACTCAACACTTCATCCGCAAAAAACCATAGAAGAAATTGTAGAAGAAGTTTGCAGTCAACGATCAATGGTAAATGGTAGTCCAATTATTGTTATTACCGGCGGCGAACCTTTATTACATGATCTTGACTTACTCACTCAGCAATTACGTGCTTTAAAGTTTAGAACACATGTAGAAACTTCCGGCTCTTCTACGCTTTCAGGAAACTGGGACTGGATTTGTCTTTCTCCCAAAAAATTTAAAAAGCCTTTAAATGAGGTTCTGAATGCTGCTCATGAACTTAAAGTTATAATATATAATAAATCTGATTTTAATTGGGCTGAAGAAAATGCCGCACAGGTTTCTTCAAATTGTAAATTGTATTTGCAACCCGAATGGAGCAAGTCTGCACAAATCACACCCTTGATAATAGATTATATAAAAAACAACCCACAGTGGCAACTAAGTTTGCAGGTTCATAAATACATAAATATTCCTTAGATAGAATACAAAACAAGTTTTACTTTAGTCATTCTTCACTTTTTGCAAGCAACCAATCCGTGTATATTTGCCGCCCGTTTGCGCAATCAAACGATCCATAATAATCACTTATCTAAACTTCTTTTACGATTAGGCATATGTACAGAACACATACCTGCGGAGAATTAAGAATTGAAAACACCGGACAAACTATTGAACTGGCGGGATGGATTCAAACCATTAGAAAATTTGGATCCATAACATTTATAGACCTGCGCGATCGCTATGGAATTACGCAATTACTGTTTGGAGAAAATTTAAATCCTGAAATAAGTGCGCAACCACTCGGGCGTGAATTCGTACTACAGGTGAAAGGCCAAGTTTCAGAGCGCAGCAACAAGAATAAAAATATTGAAACAGGTGATATCGAAATTGTAGTTGACTCATTCAAAGTTTTAAACAAATCAGCCGTTCCGCCTTTTACTATCCAGGATGATACAGACGGTGGCGATGACATTCGCATGAAGTATCGCTATTTGGATTTGCGCAGAAATGCAGTTAAAAAAAATCTTGAGCTGCGTTATGCAGTTAATCGTTCTGCAAGAAATTATTTGCACGAGAATAATTTTTATGACATTGAAACACCTTTCTTAATAAAATCAACCCCCGAAGGCGCAAGAGATTTTGTTGTTCCGTCAAGAATGAATGCAGGCGAATTTTATGCGCTTCCGCAAAGCCCGCAAACGTTTAAACAACTATTAATGGTAAGCGGTTACGATCGTTACTATCAAATCGTAAAATGTTTTCGAGATGAAGATTTAAGAGCAGATCGCCAGCCTGAATTCACACAAATAGATTGCGAGATGGCATTTGTAGAGCAGGAAGACATTATTAATATGTTTGAAGATTTGGTGAAACGCATTTTTAAAGATGTGAAAGGCTTTGATTATACTGAACCTGTTGAGCGCATGAGTTGGGAAGATGCCATGTGGGATTATGGTAATGATAAACCTGATATCAGGTTTGATATGAAGATTTCCAATTTTAAAAAACCCGTTTCAGTTTATACAAATAAATCAACCAACAGCGCATTAATTGATGATGCAAGTTTTGTTGTGTTTGATAGCGCTGAAACAGTTTTAGCTATTGCGGTTCCAGGTTGCAATGAATACACAAGAAAGCAAACTGATGAATTAACCGAATGGGTTAAACGCCCGCAAATTGGAATGAAAGGTTTGGCTTTTATAAAAGTGAATGCAGATGGAACCTATAAAAGCAGCGTTGATAAATTTTATGATGCAGAAAGATTAAAAGCAATCGCTAATGCAACGAATGCTAAAGCAGGCGATTTAATTTTAATTCTTGCAGGTAATGAAGAACGCACCCGCAAAGCCATGAGTGAACTGCGTTTGGAAATGGCAAAGCGTTTGGGCTTGCGGAAAGATGATGAATATAAATTGCTTTGGGTGTTTGATTTTCCTTTGTTTGAATATGATGAAGAAAGCAATCGCTGGGTAGCAAGGCATCACCCATTTACTTCTCCAAAACCACAGGATATTGAAGTAATGATCAATAATGATCAATTAATAAAAGATGCATCAAAATATTTGGAACATCCTTATGCAAACATAAAAGCAAATGCGTATGACATTGTTTTAAATGGAAATGAAATTGGTGGCGGTTCTATAAGAATTTATCAAAGAGAATTGCAGGAAAAAATGTTTGCTGCATTAGGTATGAGTAAAGAAGAAGCACAGCATAAATTTGGGTTTTTATTAGGTGCTTTTGAATATGGCGCTCCTCCGCATGGAGGCATTGCATTTGGTTTTGACAGGTTATGTGCCATACTTGGCGGCAGTGAAAGCATCAGGGATTTTATTGCTTTTCCTAAAAATAATTCAGGCAGGGATGTAATGCTGGATGCACCTTCAACTATTGATGAAAAACAACTTGAAGAATTAAGTATAAAATTAGATTTGAAATAAAACAGATGAAACTTACTATTTACCGCATATTTAGCTTTTTATTGTTGCCGGTTGCAATAATTTTCACCATAATTTTTTTGGTGTTTATTCGCGCTGCATTTGATAATCCTGCTATGCTATTTCCTTTATTTTTAGTTGCATGTATTGCTATTTATAGCTTTGCCTCACTCAATTTTTTAATAAGAGGAATTGATGGTAAAAAAATTCTTGGCAAATCATCAAAAGACTGGATAAAAGTAAATGCAATTGCAAGTGCAATCTTCGCTATACTAATGATAAGCCAGTGCATTGTGCTTATAATACATCCGGAGATGCTGCAGGATTTGGCAACCCAGGCAAAACAAAATGCTGGCGCAGATTTAAAAGTGAATAACGCTACAATTGAAAATTATCTACGCATAACATCTTATTTTTTTCTGGCCTATGCAATCGTTTTACTTACACATATCATTTTAAGCTTCTATTATACCAAAATGTATAAGTATCTTTTTCAAAATGAGAAACTGTGAATCATTTAATTAAATATGCTGGCTTTTATTGAGCTTTATCTAACCAAAATCTTAAATTGCCAATGTTATGCAATCAATATCGTTTTAATCAAGAAAATAGTTAATCAACTATTTATCATTCTGAAAAAAATTTTATGGCATTAAATTCAATAATGAAAATCTTTCAGCCTAAAGACAGGGTGTTTTATTCACTTTTTGAAGACGTAGTGGATACTGTTGGCGAGATGAGCAATATGCTGAAAAGATTAATCATAGAAACACAACGCGATAAACGCTTTGCAATTTTAAGTGAAATTGAAAATGCTGAGCACAAAAATGATGATACTACACATCGTATTTACACAGAACTCGGCAGAACTTTTATAACACCTTTCGACAGGGAAGATATTCACTACTTAGCCACCACGCTTGATGATGTTTCAGATTACATTTATGCATCAGCAAAACGAATGGCCTTTTATAATATCAGTAATGATGATGAGGGAATTATTAAGCTGGCAAATTTAATTGGCTTTGCCGTGCTGGAATTAAAAATAGCAGTAACTGGCTTGCGCAACATGCGCGATTTGCAGGCAATGACAACTGCATTGGTTAAAATAAACAGTATAGAAAACCAGGCAGATGATATTTATGATTTAAGTATTGAACGCTTGTTTGACATGGAACAAGACATAAAAATGCTGATAAAAAAACGCGAAGTATATCATGCCATGGAAACTGCAACCGATAAATGTGAAGATGCGGGCAATGCTATTGAAACTATCATCATAAAATATGCATAGCCATATAAGTACCCAACTATTATCGCATGACACCATTATTAATTGTAATTATAGTTCTCGCAGTAATTTTTGATTTTATTAATGGGTTTCACGATGCTGCAAATTCAATTGCAACCATTGTTTCAACTAAGGTGCTTACACCTTTCCAGGCGGTTATATGGGCAGCATTTTTCAATTTTGTTGCTTATTTTATTTTCCGTGATCATGAAGTAGCGAATACAGTTGCAAAAACCGTAAACAGCGGCTCTTATGATCTCATAGTTGTTCTTGCCGGCGTAATTGCTTCCATCATATGGAATTTACTTACATGGTGGTATGGCATTCCGTCTTCTTCTTCGCATACATTAATTGGTGGCTTTGCCGGTGCAGCCATAGCACATTCTGGATTTAGTAGTATTAACTGGTCTTTGAACGGAGGCATAAGTCTTACCATTGTTTTTATTTTGCTTGCGCCGATAATAGGAATGATCATTTCGATATTTATTACGCTTGTAACAATCCAAAGAAATTTCTGGCTTAAAATATCGATCATTGTTGTTACAGTGGGTTCATGTCTCTTGTTCATTCATTTCAAAAAACGTTTTGAGTTTTGGGGACTGCTTTGTTTGGCAATTATTTTTGTGGTTTCCTATAGCTATAATTATTTTAAAGGTGAAGGCACCACCAGAACTACCAATATGTATAAGCGCCTTCAGCTCGTTTCTTCCGCAAGCTTTAGTATTGGCCATGGAGGTAGTGACGCACAAAAAGTGATAGGTATAATTGGTGCAGCTATGGTATCCCAAAATTTGATTCCTGATATAAGCCATATTCCTTCCTGGGTGCCGTTTATGTGCTATACAGCAATAGGATTGGGAACAATGAGTGGTGGCTGGAGAATTGTAAAAACCATGGGCACGAGAATAACAAAAGTGACACCCCTTGAAGGTGTTTGTGCTGAAACTGCAGGCGCTATTACCCTTTTTACTGCGGCTAATTTGGGTGCGCCGGTTAGTACAACTCATACTATAGCTGGGTCTATTGTTGGCGTAGGTGCTACAAAACGTTTAAGTGCTGTGCGTTGGGGTATCACCATTAATTTAATATGGGCATGGGTTTTAACTATACCTGTAAGCGCTTTATTAGCTGCCGGATTATACTGGTTCTTTCATCTTTTTTCTATATAGTTTATTTATTTTGCACCATTATACATTATTATGAATAAAATACTGGTAACAGGTGGCTGTGGCTACATTGGTGCACATACTGTGGTAGATCTATTAGAGAATGGTTATGAAGCGATTTCGATTGATGATAATTCGCGGTCTTCAACTTACCTTCTCAATGGTATTGAAAAAATAACGGGTAAAAAAATAAAGAACTATAAAGTTGATCTTAAAAACTTTGACGAAACCCTTGCCGTTTTCCAGGAGAATGAAGATATAAAAGGAATTATACACTTTGCTGCATATAAAGCCGTTGGTGAAAGTGTTGTAGAACCTTTATTGTATTATGAAAACAATCTTTTCTCTTTAATAAATATTCTTAAATGTGTTAAAGAATTTAATATTCCGCATTTTGTTTTTTCTTCTTCCTGCACGGTTTACGGAAACCCGGATTCAATTCCTGTTACAGAATCTTCACCTGTAAAAAAAGCAGAATCACCATATGGAGCTACTAAACAAATGGGTGAAACTATTGTAGAAGATTATACAAAAGCATCAGGTTGCAACGCAATATTATTAAGGTACTTTAATCCTGTTGGTGCGCATCCCTCAACATTAATCGGGGAGCTTCCATTGGGAAAACCTCAAAACCTTGTGCCTGCAATAACACAGTGTGCCATCGGAAAAATTAAACAAATGACTGTGTATGGAAATGACTATCCAACCCGCGATGGAAGCTGTATCCGCGATTATATTCATGTTTGCGATATAGCACATGCGCATACACTTGCTCTTGAGTTTCTTATCAATCAAAAAAATAAAACTGCCTGTGAAATATTTAACTTAGGTAGTGGAAATGGTGTAACCGTGCTTGAAGCAATTAAAGCTTTCGAAAAAATTTCGGGCTTGCAGCTAAACTATAACATTGGGCCAAGAAGGCCCGGAGATGTAGTTGCAATTTTTGCTAATAACGATCTTGCAAAAAACACCTTGAACTGGCAGGTAAAATACGATTTAGAAGATATGATGCGCACTGCATGGGATTGGGAAGTTAAAATAAAAAAGGACGAAGAATTGATTAAAACCCAAAACCATGTTTTGAATTAATTACGATTGCTTATTACAATTTTGTTATTAAACTTTTGAATTATAATATCATCAAATAACCTGGTTTTATCATTATAAAAATCCCTGCATGCAGATTGAAGATAAGGAACTGTTACAGCAATTCAGGCAAACGGATACAAAAGAAAGGGCATTTACAGCAATCATAAAAAAATACCAGGAAAAGTTATACTGGCATGTACGCAGAATGGTAGTTGATCATGATGACGCCAACGATGTTTTGCAAAATGTTTTTATAAAGGTTTGGAATGGCCTGGAAAACTTCAGGGAAGATAGCCAGCTTTATACATGGCTATATCGTATTGCTACAAATGAAAGCCTCACTTTTCTTGAACAACAAAAGAAAAAAGGTACACTTAGCTTAAGCGGAATGGAATCTGGCTTAGCTAATAAGGTAATTGCTGATAAAAATTTTGATGCAAACCGGTTGGAATGGAAACTTCAACTGGCAATACAGCAACTGCCTGAAAAGCAAAAAATTGTTTTTAACTTAAGATATTATGATGAAATGCCTTATGAAGAAATGAGCAGGGTTTTGGAAACAAGCGAAGGCGCTTTAAAAGCAAGTTATCACCACGCAGTTAAAAAAATAGAGGAATTTATCAAAAATAATTAAACGGTTGTAAGGTATAAAGGTCAAAAAAAGTAATGGAGGGAAAAATTAACATATTGAATGAACTTAAAGAAGCTGGTGCTGCAGTTTTAATGAATATTGATAAGAGCAATTTTTTTACAATTCCTGACGATTATTTTAAAAATCTGCATAGTGATATTTTGTCGCATGTTTTTATACAATCTTTGCCGTCGGGAAATCCATATACAATTCCGGAAGAATATTTTAACCATTTCCCTGAAATAGTACTTGATAAACTAAGTGTTCCTTCTTTTAATATTAATAAGAAGGGTTCTTTTGAAGTTCCCGAAGGATACTTTGATAACCTTGCACATACTATTCTAAAAAAAATCAAAGAACCCGTTTTTGAATCTGTACAAGAAGAATTAAGCCAACTTTCTCCTTTTTTAAGCGATATACCAAAAGTAAATACGTATTCAATTCCTCAAAATTATTTTGATGCGCTTAATCCTTTAGCTTCTAAAAGAAATACAAAGCAGGAAGCCAAAATAATTTCAATAGGCGGCAAGGCAAGAAAATGGCTTAGCTATGCTGCAGCCGCTTGTATTGCTGCAGCTACCTTTACAGGAGGATATTTATATTTTAACAGCAAATCTGCAAGAAACAATATTTCTGCTTTAGCTAATGTTGATGTGCAGAAACAACTTTCAGTATTGAGCGATGACGAAATCGATAATTATTTAAAAGACAATAATAATATCGCCGTTTATACTAATATTGGCAATGATGATCAGCAACAGGAAAGTATAGATTTACAAGATCTCCTTCAAAATGTATCGGATGAAGAAATACATCAATATTTGAATGAAGATCCGGAATCAAGAGAAACCGGAGGAGGGATTTAAAATGAAAAAAATGAAAAAAATATACGCTTTATTTTTGTTTTTATCCTTTCATAGTTATTTTTGTCAGGCTCAGGCTCCTGAGGATGATAACGGAAGCAGAGTTGAGGTGGTAAAAATGGCTTATATTACACGTGAATTAGATCTTACCCCACAGGAAGCACAGAATTTTTGGCCGGTTTATAATAACTACGTAAATGAAATTAAACAGGCAAGAAATCAAAATCCAAATGACGAAGTTGCTTTTGAAAAAAAGGTTGTTGAGATAAAGGAACATTACCAGGGAAACTTCAAAAAAGTTTTAGGCAATAATAGTCAACGAGTAAATAAAGTTTATACTACAGATAAACAGTTTAATAACACACTGCGTAATGAGTTAAAAAACCGTCAACAAAAAAGGGTTCAAAACAATCAGTCGGGTCAAAAACCATTGCAGCAGCCATCAAATAAACCAAACAACATAAAACGGGGAAATGGCAATCCTAAAAGGCCACGCCCTCCTCTTTAAGATATTTAACTAGGTGTTTTTCATAGGTTAGCAACGGCCAGCTCTTTTCAGGGCCGGCCCTATTTTTTAATACGATACACCGTTAAATTAATACTGATTTGTGCTTAACAAAACCAATGTACATGCTTCTATTACCTGAATATTGTTTTTAAGTGCAAGTTTGGCTAATTCTTCATTCTCTGCGCCGGGGTTAAAAATTATACGTTTGGGATGCAGTGAAACAATATAATCATAATATTGTTTTTGATTTTGCGCGTTTAGATATAATGTTATTGTATCAACATCAGCAGAATGTATGGGTTCGTCAATAATATCCAAATCATTTATCTTTCCCTTTCTTCTCCCGATAGATATTACTTCATAGCCATGAGCAAGCAGTCTGTTTACAGCAAGATAACTATAGCGTGATGGATTTGGAGAAGCACCCAAAACAACTGTCTTCTTATTCATAATGATTCCTTTTGGCCAGGCAAATTAAATGAACACGATTTAATATCTTTTTGAATAAATAAATACAGTTAATTTAATGCATTCATAATATTTTTGCAGCCTAAGCGGCCCTGTAGTTCAACGGATAGAATAGAAGTTTCCTAAACTTTAGATACAGGTTCGATTCCTGTCGGGGCTACAAAATTTATGCTTTATTCTTGTTGGCGGAAACCAAAATTACAACTCCGGCTGCTGTTACAACTATACCGGCATAAAGAGGCCAGTTTACCGTTTTTTCTTCCTGTTTATTAATTTGGAGCGGTCCAACATCTGCCACTTTCTTTTCCTGAGTGAAATTGACACTTCTAAAAATCATCATTACAATCCCGATAATGATTAAAACAATCGCGAATATTTTCATTTAAATTATTTAGTAGAGGAGAAAACTTTTTCTATAGTGTGCATCATACCGCTCATCGGCCCTTCCATTTTATTAGTACGATCATCTATTGATGAATCTTTCATTAATTCACCCATATTTAATTCTGCGGGCAAATGTTTTAAAATATTTGAACGCTGATCAGTAAACAAATTACTCAAGGTTTTTCCATCGACATGTTTATTATCTTTAGCTAAGACTTCCTTAACTGCTGAAACAACATTCTTCATTTCACTTTCAACGTATGCTTCAGAAACATCTGTATGTTGAGCAACCGATCCTATAATTTCACTTCTTTTATCTCCAAAAAGATGTTCCAAAGTTGCATTATTCCCTTTTTCATCCATTAGCTCCCCAGCATCTTTCTCGTTCCTGGTATTTTTATAAAATCCTACAAGAACAACCGGTATAACTGAACTGCTTATATCCCGTGTCAAAGATGAATTATCATTTGGAGCTTGCGTATTTGGATCAATTTTAGGAACTGGTTTTGAACCGATATAATTACGCACTTCTTCAATAATATCAATTGATGCCATAAAAAAGTTTTACCTTATATCAAAAGAAATAATCATGCCATTAATGGCATTTAAAAACTATCAAAGAAGAATAAAAAAGACTAATTAGCTTCAGAAAGAATTGACTTGGATTTAGCTTTGAGGATTTTTGGAGCTTCTTCCACACAAGACTTTTTGAACAACATAGCTGTCCAAACATGATCAAGCGCTACCTGGTTTGTAGCCTCATAATCACTTTCACTTAAAACTTCCCAACTTGCCTGCCTGTTCAAATCACTTGCAATCTTACTTGTAACCTTCGGATATGCTATCCATAATTTACTTTTTGCATGTAATGCGGGGAAAACATCATGTAAAATATTGGATAACTGGTTACAATTAACTGCAAAAACCAATGCAAAATCTATCTTTCTCGTCTTTAAAAGAGGAGTCACGTTTTTAGCGTAAGACAATTTTGCAAATTGCTTTTCTATTGATGAGGGAAGGCCCTGGATAAGTAAATTTTTTTCTTCACTTAGATCCAACTTTTCAAACAAATTGTTAGAGAACATTCTGTAAATTGAAATTTTGTATTAGTAATACGGGAGAGCAAAGGTAAGTGTTTTTTTCTGAATAGCAATTCATCTAAATATTGAGCATTTTCCATGATTCATATTGAATAGATACAATATCTTTTAAAGTTTCTAATCTTATTCATAATTTTAATAATGCCCGCAACCAAAAATCCTGGAAAAAAAATTCCATTCTTGCGTCTTACAATTGCTTTAATTACCGGTATAATATTTCAATGGTATTTACAGGTAACTGTTTTAGCAATAGTTATTTATGCTATAACTGTTTTAATACTTCTTATAGTTTTCCAAATTTTACCTGAATCTAAAAAATTCTTGTTTGCATGGATGCGGGGCATTCTTTTTCTACTATTATTCTTCGCTGTCGGAATGTTTGCAACATGGCAACAAAACATCCATAATAATCAAAACTGGTACGGAAGTATTTATAAACCGGGTGATAACATACTTGTCACCGTTCAGGAACCATTGGTTGAAAAACCAAATTCATATAAAGCACTTGCCACAGTAAGCGCCGTTTGTAAGAATTATAACTGGCTTCATTCTACCGGGAATATTTTGGTATATTTTAAAAAAGATTCTGCAAAGCCCGCATTACATTATGGGTCAGAAATCATTATAAAAAATGCTATACAACCAATACAAAATAGTGGCAATCCTGCGGCACTTAATTATAATCGTTATTGTCTTTTTCAAAATATAACGGGTCAAACTTTTCTCGCTTCTAAAGATTATGTTCCTCGTTCAACAGAAAATATAAATACTGTTCAAAAAGTTTTATTTGGTGTAAGGGATTGGGCACTATCTACTCTCAAGCAAAACATTCATTCACCTAAGGAGTTAGGCATTGCAGAAGCTTTATTAATTGGTTACAGAAATGATTTAGATAAAGATTTGGTACAGGCTTACAGCAACACTGGTGTGGTACATATTATTGCCATCAGCGGTTTGCATATTGGAGTAATATATAGCTCCCTAATACTTTTATTTTCTTTTTTTAAATCATCCAAAATAAAAAAGTGGGTTGAACCGATTATTATTTTGCTGGTTATATGGTTGTTTACATTAGTTGCCGGCGCAGCCCCATCTGTATTAAGAGCAACTGTGATGTTTACATTTATTCTTGCTGGAAAATTTTTAGGAAAGAATGGAAACATTTATAACACGCTGGCAGCATCAGCTTTCGTTTTGCTTTTATCAAATCCATTTTTTTTATGGGATGTTGGGTTCCAGCTTTCGTATACTGCAGTACTGAGTATTGTTATTTTTTTCAAATCAATAAACGGGTTATTCTATTTTAAAAACAAATTTTTAAGATGGATATGGCAGCTTTCTGCAGTTAGTTTATCAGCACAAATTTTTACACTTCCGCTTGTGCTATATCATTTTCATCAATTACCGCTTTTATTTTTATTCAGCAATTTATTAGTAGTGCCTTTATCAGGAATTATCTTGTTTGAAGAACTTCTTTTGTTTGGTGTTTCATGGTGGCATTCACTTGCTTCAATAATTGGCTGGGTAACAGAAATCAGTTTAAAATGGATGAATGATTTTGTTGAGCACATCAACAAAATTTCTTTTTCGGTTTGGGATGGCTTGCATATTTCAATTCTCCAGTTAATAATAATGTTATTAACTATTGCTTTTATTTCTTTCTGGATATTTAATAAAAACACTAAAAATATTATAGCAGCATTATCATTTATTTTAGTTTTTTTTATTTTGCGTGATGTAGATCTTACTTATCATAAACTTCAGCAAAAAATAATTGTTTATAATGTTTCAAAGCAAAATGCGGTTGATGTTATTGCAGGCAATACTTGCCACTTTATAGGTGATTCTGTTGTTTTGCAGGATAAATTTCTAAGAAATTTTAATATAAAACCTTCGCGTGTTACAAGCAGGGTTTACAGCACAAAAGATGTATTGTTACCTTATATCAATAACTATATTTTACAAATAAATGCTTCCAAAATTTTAATTCTTGATAAAAATTTCTATGCTGAAAAGCCAAAAGAAAAAATTGCAGTAAATGTTTTAATTCTCTCGCACAACTTTAATAAAACACCAGAAGAAATAAGCAACATTTTTAATTGTGATTATGTTGTTGCAGACAGCAGCATTCCGCCATGGAAATGTGCAAAATGGAAAAAAGAATTTCAGCAATTACATTTGCGCTTCTTTTCAGTTGCACAACAAGGTGCTTTTACTTTAAAACTGTAATTCTATCATGCAAAAAAAAATTTCCGGCGCTTTAATTTCTGTTTTTTATAAAGATGGATTAGCGCCTGTTGTAAAAACATTAAATGAGCTTGGCATTACAATATATTCAACCGGCGGCACGCAAAAATTTATTGAAGACTTAGGTATAAAATGCGAACCTGTTGAGCAACTTACAACTTATCCTTCCATCTTAGGCGGAAGAGTTAAAACACTGCACCCTGCTGTATTTGGCGGCATTTTAGGCAGAAGAGATGTTGAACAGGATGTAAAAGAAATGAATCAATACAACATTCCTGAAATTGATTTGGTGATCGTTGATCTGTATCCGTTTGAAGAAACTATTGCGCAATACGCTTCCCCATTATTTGGCAGCGGCGATGATGCTATTGAAAAATCAATCATTGAAAAAATTGATATCGGCGGACCGTCAATGATTCGCGCTGCAGCAAAAAATTTTAAAGATGTTTTTGTTGTTGCAGTAAAAGAAGATTACCAGCCGCTTGTTGAAATATTGCAAACACAACAAGGCGAAACAAGTTTAGAACAACGCAAACAATTTGCTGCAAAAGCTTTTGAAATTGTGATGAATTATGACATCGCAATTAATAATTATTTCAACCAATCCTTATTCAATCCATATCATAAAAAACAATCGTTGCGCTATGGTGAAAACCCACATCAGCATGCAATATTTTATGGCGATTTAAAAGAAGCTTTTGAACAGTTGAATGGCAAAGAAATATCTTATAATAATCTTGTTGATATTGATGCAGCAGTTCAGTTAATAAATGAATTTGATATTACAAGTGATAAAACTTTTGCCATTATTAAACACACAAATGTTTGCGGCATTGCGCAACGTTCATCAATAAAAGATAGCTGGGATGCAGCATTGGCCGGCGATCCCGAAAGTGCTTTTGGTGGCGTGCTTATAACCAACTCATCCATTGATGCAATAACTGCATCAGCAATTAATGAAATATTTTTTGAAGTGCTTATTGCGCCTGCATTTGATGAAGATGCGCTTCAAATTTTAAAATCAAAAAAGAATAGAATTCTTCTTCAACTAAAAACTCAAAACCTAAAATTGAAAACTCAGTATAAATCCATTCTTAACGGCACACTTACACAAGAAACAGACCAGGGAAATTATAGCGAATGGAAAGAAGTGGGTGGCAGAAATTCAACCGATGCGGAAAAAGAAAATCTTGTATTTGCAAATATTGTTTGCAAACATTTAAAAAGTAATGCCATTGCATTAATAAAAGATAAACAGCTTATGGGTAAAGGTTGCGGACAAACAAGCCGTGTAGATGCGTTGCGTCAATCACTTGAAAAATCAAGACAATTTAATTTTGATTTGAAAAGTGCTGTTCTTGCCAGCGATGCTTTTTTTCCTTTTAACGATTGTGTGCAATTAGCGCATTCTGCCGGTATAGAAGCATTCATTCAGCCTGGTGGTTCCGTTCGTGATAAAGACAGTATTGATTATTGCGTGCAACATAATCTTGCAATGGTGATAACAGGCATGCGGCATTTCAGGCATTAGTAATTTTGAAGCATGAATAAAGAATGTCATCCAATTATTTTGTTTGATGGCATTTGCAATCTTTGTAATGCAAGTGTACAGTATGTAATAAAACATGATCAAGAAAAAACTTTTCGTTTTGCTTCATTACAATCTTCATTCGCACAAAAAATATTATCAGATAATAATTTGCCTGTAACCGATTTTAATTCTTTTGTTCTTTTCGATAACAACAAAATTTTTACACGTTCAACAGCTGCCCTAAAAGTTGCCCGAAAGCTAAAAGGTTTTACCAAGCTCTTGTATGCATTTATAATTATTCCAAAGTTTATTCGCGATGCCGTATATAACATCATTGCAAAAAACCGTTATAAATGGTTTGGCAAAAAAAATGAATGCTGGATTCCAACGGAGGAATTAAAAAGTTTGTTCTTAGATGTTTAACCTCAGGCTAAAATACATGTTGTTAATAGCAGCTGTATAATTCAGGTAATTGCCTTTATTTGTATGAATGATTATGCTTAGGAAAGTTATAGCTGCATGTTTCATGTTGTTTACATATTTCGCTCACGGGCAGCAAGCGTGTACTACATTGGGGCAAAATCCTTCTACAGCATTTCCTGTTTGCGGGCTTGATACTTTTAAGCAAGCAAGTGTACCAACTTGCGGTGGCAAAACCATACAGGTGCCGGGTTGTAATGATGGAGTTACTTATGGAGATTTAAATCCATTTTGGTATCGTTTCACCTGTTATCAATCAGGTACATTAGGCTTTACAATAACACCTGAAAATATAAATGATGATTATGATTGGCAATTATTTGATATAACCGGACGTAATCCTGATGATGTTTATACAGATGTTTCTTTGTTTGTAGTTGGCAACTGGAGCGGTACTTATGGTGTTACAGGAACTTCTGCAAATAATACAAATACCATAACCTGCGCATCAAACCCTCCAGACCTTATAACACCATTTAGCAAAATGCCTGATATTACAATTGGGCATACCTATATATTATTAATCAGCCATTTTTCTGGCAGCGGACAAAGTGGTTATAATCTTTTCTTCAGTGGCGGTACAGCAAGTATAGTTGATTCATTAAAACCTGCATTAGTTTCAGCATCAGCAAATTGTTCAGGCCAAACTATAACCATTGCAATTAATAAAAAAGTGCAATGCTCAAGCCTTGCCTCTAACGGAACTGATTTCATTATTTCACATAACTTAACTAAGGTATTATCAGCAAGCGGCATCAATTGCGGAGCTTCTTTTGATATGGATTCACTTACCATCAACATTGATAAACCTTTACCACCCGGTGATTATTTTATATTGATAAAAAAGGGAAGTGATCAAAATACATTGCTGGATAATTGCAATAATGATATTCCCGAAAATGACAGCATACCTTTTACAATTTTTCCACTTACACCAACACCAATGGATAGCTTAACACCTGTGCAATGTGCGCCTGATATTTTACGCTTAGTTTTCAGAAAAAGGATGCTCTGCAGTTCTGTTGCCACTAATGGAAGCGATTTTAAATTAAGTGGTAATAATTCAGTTGCAGGTGCTTTTGCAGATAGCTGTTCTGCTGATGGATTATCAAATATTATAAAAGTGAAACTTACAAAACCAATTCAAACCGCTGGAACTCTTATACTCACTTTGCAAGACGGAACTGATGGAAATACTTTGCTCGATGAATGTGCACAGGAAACACCCGCTGGTTCAGCAATAAATTTTATTACTTCAGATACAGTCTCAGCATCATTTAATTATAAAGTTGGACTGGGTTGCGTTTTTGATACTTTATTTTATGTGCACGACGGCAGAAATGAAGTTGATGCATGGAACTGGATTTTTGACGTAAATGGCACAAGTGGAACAGAAGATTCATTATTTCTTTTTAATGATTATGGGGCAAAACATATTCAGCTTGCTGTTACAAATGGTGTTTGTACCGATAGTTCGTCTGCGGATATTTTATTGGATAATCAACTTATCTCCCGTTTTACTGTTACACCAACGCAGTTATGCCCTGAAGATGCAGCAACATTCACTGATTCAAGTACCGGCAAAATTGTAAGCTGGAATTGGACATTCGGTGATGGTACAACAAGCATTTTGCAAAACCCGGCATTAAAATATTATCCTGCACCACTAACAAGAACTGGAAGTGCATTTCCTGCAGCGTTAATCGTTAAAAACAATATTGGATGTTATGATACATCACAAACAATGATGAAGGTATTTTACAACTGTTACATTGCTGTGCCTTCTGCATTTACACCAAATGGTGACGGGCTTAACGATTATCTTTATCCGCTTAATGCATACAAAGCTGATAACCTTGAATTCAAGGTCTATAATCGTTGGGGCCAAATGGTATTTGAAACAAAAGACTGGACAAAAAAATGGGATGGAAGAGTGAACGGAAATCCGCAGGCAGCAGGCACATATGTTTGGATGTTGCATTATACAAATCGCGATACCGGTCAACTATTTTCGCTGAAAGGAACAACTGTTTTGATACGATAATTTTACAAAGAATTAAATCTATCTATCCTTTACAAAACCCTTATTTTTAAAAAATGGAAGAAGTTATTTTAGTGAATGAGCGTGATGAAGAAATTGGTATAATGGAAAAAATGGAGGCGCACCGAAAAGCATTATTACACCGCGCCTTCAGTGTTTTTATTTTCAATAATAAAAATGAAATGTTACTGCAGCAAAGAGCAGTAAACAAATACCACAGCGGTGGCTTATGGACGAACGCCTGTTGCAGCCATCCCAAACCCGGAGAAGCTACAGAAACAGCAGCAATAAGAAGATTGAAAGAAGAATTAGGCTTTGAAACAACACTTGAAAAAATATTTGAATTTACCTACAAAACGTCTTTTGAAAATGGTTTAACAGAACATGAATTTGATCATGTGTTTTCAGGTATTTATAATGGCGAAATAGATTTTAATAAACATGAAGTAAAAGATATTTGTTTCAGATCTATGAAAGAAATTGAATCAGATCTGCAAACACATCCAAATAAATTTACCGCATGGTTTTTAATTGCTTTCCCTATGATAAAAAGATGGCAATTGCAACCAGTTGCCGTTGTTGTTTAATTTAATGTCACCAAAAAAAGCTTTTATAGTTGGCTCAGGCGTTGCAGGTTTAGCCTGTGCAATTCGTTTGGCGGTGAATGGTTTCGCTGTAACAGTTTTTGAAAAAAATTCTTACGCAGGTGGTAAATTAAATGTATTAAATCAAGATGGTTTTAGTTTTGATACAGGCCCAAGTTTATTTGTACAACCACAAAATATTGAAGAACTGTTTAATATTGCTGATGAAGATATTCATGAATATTTACGCTACAAAAAACTAGATATTACCTGCAAATATTTTTATGAAGATGGTATTGTTATAAACGCATACTCAAATCCTGAAAAATTTGCAAAAGAGCTTGAAGAAAAAGTAAATGAACCTTCGCAAAATACTATCTCGTACCTGCAGGAATCAGGAAAGATTTATAAAAATATCGGTAGTATTTTTCTTAATCATTCATTGCAAAAAAAACTATTCAGGCATCATGGTTTTTTAAAAGCATTATCAACTGCAAGGCCCGGTTATATTTTTTCAACATTACATAAAACCAATACAAAAAAGTTTCGCTCGCCTCATGTTGTACAACTGTTCAATCGCTTTGCCACATACAGTGGAAGCAATCCTTACAAAGCACCGGGCATGCTTAAATTAATTCCTCATCTTGAAATAAATGAAGGAAGTTTTTATCCTGAAGGTGGAATGTTTTCTATCAGCAAAGCGTTATATAATCTTGCCATTAAGAAAGGCGTAACATTCAATTTTAATTCTGCTGTTCAACGCATTATTGAAAGTGATAATAAAGCAAAAGGTATTGTTATAAACGATGAAAATATTTTTGCTGATGTTATTATAAGCAATGTTGATGTTTATTTTACTTACCTGCAATTATTGAATAATGAATATGCAGCGAAACAAGTTTTAAAACAGGAACGCAGCAGCAGCGCTTTGGTTTTCTATTGGGGAATTAAAAAAGAATTTCCGCAATTAGAATTGCATAATATTTTTTTCAGTAAAAATTATGAAGCCGAATTTAAGAGCATTTTTCTATCGAAAAAATCTTATGATGATCCAACCATTTATATAAACATCACATCGAAAATGGAACCCGGTATGCACGCGCCTGCAGGCAAAGAAAATTGGTTTGTAATGGTAAATGTTCCAGGTGATTTAAGTACCAGCGATGAATCAGTCATCAGTCAATATAAAAAAAATATTATTGCAAAGCTAAATCGCATACTACAAACCGATATTGAACCTTTGATTGAAACTGAAAACGTTTTACATCCAAAATTGATTGAAGAACAAACTTCAAGTTTTGCAGGTGCATTATATGGCACAAGTTCTAATTCACGCAGCGCAGCTTTTTTGCGTCATCCTAACTTTTCAAAAGATATTCACCGTTTATATTTTACTGGTGGAAGTGTGCATCCCGGCGGCGGTATTCCTTTATGCTTAAAAAGTGCACAAATAACTTCTGACATAATTGTAAATGATAGCAAAAAATGGAAGCATCATGAATAGAAAACTTCTTATTAAAGCTTCTTTATTTATTGCATTATTATTTCACATAAGCGGGCTTATTGGCATTCTGTTTACACCTTATAAAAATTGGTTTATACAAAATACATGGTTTAATCTTTTATTAATGGCTGACCTGCTCATAATTACACATCCTTTAAAAAACAGAAGGTTTAATTTCTTTCTTATCATCGCAATTATTACAGGCTTTGCAGCAGAAGCAATCGGCGTAAACACTGCGTTTTTATTTGGCAAATACAGTTATGGAAATGTTTTAGGCGTTAAAGTATTTAACGTGCCAATAATAATCGGCATTAACTGGTTTTTGATTATTTATTGCACAGGCATGGTAACACAATCGTATGAAAATTTTATGTTGAAAAAGCTCAACGCAAAAGGTATTGCAATTAATAAGAAAATGATGATAACTTCTTTTATAATTGATGCAACTTTTCTCGCTGTGTTATTTGATTGGATCATGGAACCGGTTGCCGTAAAGCTTGGTTTTTGGCAATGGCAAAACAATCAAATACCAACATACAATTACATAAGCTGGGCAATTATAAGCGCATTGCTGCTAGCACTTTTTAGAAAGCTTAACTACGATAAACGCAACATATTCGCGGTACATTTGTTTATAATTCAGTTATTGTTTTTTTTAGTGTTAAGAACATTTTTATGAGTTGGATAATTTATCCTTTGATTTTTCTGGCAACTTTCTTAATAATGGAAGGCATTACATGGCTTACGCATAAATATATCATGCATGGTTTTTTATGGTATCTACATAAAGATCATCACCAGCCTACAAAAGGCTTTTTTGAAAAAAATGATGCCTTCTTTTTAATTTTTGCAATACCAAGCTGGTTATGTATTATGCTTGGCTCTATGTATCAGAATTGGATAGTAGTAAGTATTGGCGCTGGTATTACTATGTATGGATTTGCTTATTTTTTAATACATGAAGTAATTATTCACCAGCGGTTTAAATTTTTTACAAGAAGCAATAACCGTTATATAAAAGCAATTCGCTGGGCACATAAAATGCACCATCGCCATTTGAAAAAAGAAGATGGTGAAAGTTTTGGAATGTTGTTCGTTGCAAGAAAATACTTTCAAAAAATAGATAAAGATGCAACGTTGCAAAAATCATTTTCCAATACTTCCAAAATTAAAACTGCTGTTTAAGTTTTGTTATCAATTTAATATTATCGTTTTATTTAGATATGGCATTTCAACTTTGCGCAGTTCTATTATTTCGCTATGCGCATGAAGAAAATTTTAAAAAAAGCTGCTTATATTTTACTGATTGTATTTATTCTTATTAATGCAGTTTGTGTTTGGCAGGCTTTTACTTTCACGCATTTTTCACAACAAAAAATTTCCAAGCAACAACGTTCAACTGACTTTGAAAAAAAGTTTGATCGCGTTTTTGGCAAACAACATCCGCGGCAGCTTGTTGTAGATTCATTAACTATTCCTCATCAAACTTTATTTATAAAATCAGATACTTTAAAACTTGCAGCCTGGTATTTACAACACAATGCAGACAGCGCAATTAAAGGCACTGTTATTATGTTTCATGGCTATGGAAGCAGCCGCAGTGAACTTATACCTGAAGCTACCGCGTTTTATAAAATGCAATACAATGTTTTTATGATTGATTTCAGAGGCCATGGACTTAGCCAGGGCGATGTTTGCTCAATGGGTTATCATGAAGCCAATGATGTAAAAGCAGCGTATTATTTTATAAAAGATAAAGGTGAAAGAAATATTGTTTTATGGGGCAGCTCAATGGGTGCGGCATCTGTAACAAAAGCAATGAATGATGATAAAAATATTAAGCCATCAAAAATTATATTAGAAAAATCTTTTGGTGTAATGACGGATGCAGCAGAAGGACTTGTACGAAACAGCATGCATGAACCCGAAGAACCGTTGGCAACTTTTCTTACTTTTTGGGGTTCAGTAGAACAAGGTATTTGGATGTTTAACATGAAGCCTGAACTGTATGTAAAAAATATTACCTGCCCTGTATTGGTACAATGGGGAGATCATGATGAAAATGTATCAAGAGAGGAAACAGAAAGCATCTATAAAAATCTTGGCTCAGCAAAAAAACAGCTTGTTGTTTATCCAAACTGCAGGCACGAAAACCTGTTGCTTAAAATTCCTGGCTTATGGAAAAAAAGTGTGAGCCGCTTCCTCAATTCTTAACCGTAACGTACATTTAATCCGGACACATCAGCAATGCCCTAATGCCCAATAAATAAGTACGAAAACTACTATTGTTCCAAGGCAACCACCACCCCATTTATAAGCTCCATAGCCGGCAATTAAAGTTCTTAACCAATCACGCATAATTTATTTTTGTAGAAGTTATTAAAAAATTATGCCATTTATTTTGACGGTTTAAAAATTAAGCAACAGTTTTTAATTAATAATCCCGTAAAGTTTATATTTAATTATTCAAATCTCCTGTATGAATAAAACAAAATATTGCTTTCTGATATTTTTTTTGATGAGCAATATACTCAACGCACAACTTAAGGCAGATGATGTAAAAACATTTACACTAAGCAATGGGATGAAATTTCTTGTGCTGCCTGATAATTCAATTCCCAATGCTAATATGTATTTATATTTTAAAGTTGGTTCAAGAAATGAATACACAGGCATTACAGGATTATCGCATTTTTTTGAACACATGATGTTTAACGGCGCAAAAAAATATGGACCAAAATTGCTGGATAAAACAGAAGAATTTAATGGCGGTTCCAACAATGCTTACACAACAGAAAATGTAACGGTTTATACAGACTGGTTTCCGGCATCAAAACTTGAATTATTTTTTGATATTGAATCAGACCGCATAGAAAATCTTGCATTTGATTCTGCAATAATTGAAAGCGAACGCGAAGTAGTGCATTCTGAATGGAGAACAGGTCTTGAAAATTCTCCGTGGGAACCATTATCCCAGGCTGTTGTTGGCGTTGCATTCAATCAGCATCCTTATCACTGGCCGGTTATTGGTTACGAAAGTGATATTAAAAACTGGAAGCGAAGCGATCTGCAACAATATTTCAAAACATATTATGCACCCAACAATTGCGTGGCTGTAATTACAGGAAATATAAATTTTGATGAAGTAAAAAATCTTGCTGAAAAATATATGGCTCCAATTCCTGAGCAACCAACACCGGCGCCGGTACATATTATTGAACCACAACAAACAGGTGAACGCAGAATAATGGTTCAGAAAGATATTGCCACACCGTACCTTTTAATCAGCTATCACGTGCCTTCAACAAAAGACAGCGATCATTATGCGCTTGATGTATTAAGCAGTGTTTTATCTGCAGGTAATTCATCAAGATTGTATTCATCAATCGTAGATAAAAAACAATTAGCAACAAATATTTTTACTGATCTTCCTTTAAGTTTCGATCCGTTTGTTTTTAATATTTATGCTGAATGCACCGATAATGTAAAAGCAACGGATGTGGAAGCAGCTATTTATGAAGAAATTGATAAAATAAAGAAAGATGGCATTACAGAGACTGAATTACAAAAAGTAAAAAATCAAAAGTTAATGGATTTTTATTCAAATGTTGAAAGCATCAATGGTAAATCTGGTGCTATCGGTGATTATGAGGTTTTCTTTGGAGATTATGCAAAATTATTTAGTGCGCCTGCTGAATACAATAAAGTAACAGTTGATGATGTGAAGCGGGCAGCTAATTTATATTTTAAAAAATCAAACAGAACAGTGGGTATTTTACAATCAAATGTGGAGGATTAATGTATGCGTAAACATATTCAATCTATAATTTTTGCTGTTGCAATTTTTGCATGCTATACACAAGTTAAGGCGCAGGATAAATCTCCAAAATATCGTTTGCCACAATACACAAAGTTTCAATTGGCAAACGGCTTAACGGTTTATCTTATGGAAAAGCATACGGTGCCTGTTGTAAGCGTTTCTGCAATCGTTCCTGCAGGCGCAATTTATGATGGCAATAATGCAGGACTTGCAAGCTTAACTGCAGAATGTTTAAAGTGCGGAACAAAGTCTTATACAAAAACGCAAATTGAAGAAGCTTTTGATTTTGCCGGTGCAAATTATGGTACTTATGGTGCCAAAGAATTTGCGGGTTTATCTGCAAGACTTGCCGTAAAAGATGAAGACAAACTTTTTCCAATTATAAAAGAAATATTGGTTGATCCTGTTTTTAATGATTCAGATTTTGCAAAAGAAAAAAAACGTACGCTTGTAGAATTAGACCAGGCAAAACAAAGCCCCGGCCAGGTAATTAATTTATACTGGGACAAATTTTTTTATGGCAATCATGTATATGGAAATATAACTTCAGGAACCTTATCTTCAATAACGCCGCTAACATCAAATAACCTCAAAAAATTTTATACAACATATTATAATCCGCAAGGTGCTGCCATAAGTATAGTTGGTGATTTTAATACTGCGGATATGAAGAAAAGGATTACACAATTATTCAGCGATTGGAAAAAAACAACAACGCAAACCGAATTGCCGGCTACACCAGCATATAATATAACTTCAGCAAAACTGTTACTTGTAAACAAAGATGATGCGCATGAAACTACTATATTGGTTGGCACTAAAGGTGTCGCAAGAAATAATCCCGATTACATTCCAATACAAGTGGTAAATACCATTTTCGGGGGCAGGTTTACTTCGTGGTTGAATGAAGAATTACGTGTTAAATCAGGGCTTACTTATGGAGCCGGCAGTTATTTTAATTATAACAGAAATGGCGGTGCATTTTTAATATCAACACATACAGCAAACGAAACAACTGCGCCAACACTCGAAAAAATAATAGATGTATTTAACCAGCTTCAAACACAACCAATTGATGATACAACATTAATGTCGGCAAAGAATTATATGATTGGGCTTTTTCCGCCGCGCTTTCAAAGTAGTGACCAGTTAGCAGGTTTATTAACCGGTATGTTTTGGTTTGGATATGATGAATCATACATTAATAATTTTGAAGCGAACGTGAATGCTGTAACGCTTGCAAAAGCAGAAGAAATCATCAAACTATATTTTCCAAATAATAACCTGCAGTTTGTGTTGATTGGAAAATCATCAGACATAAAAACAATTGCAGCAAAATATGGATCGGTTACAGAAGTGCAGATAAAAGACGATATTGGCAAAGGTTTCTGATTACTTAAAATAAGCTTGATGAAAAAAATTTTCTTACTCTTTTTTTCTCTTTCAGTTTTTTATTCTATCAACGCACAAGAGTATGTACCAACACAGCAAAATCTTGATGCAAGAGAATGGTTCAGCAATGCCAAATTTGGTTTGTTTATTCATTGGGGGCCGTTTAGTATTCCCGGCGATGGTGAGTGGGTGATGCAACAGCGCAACATCACCGTAAAAAATTATACACGACTGATGGATTTTTTTAACCCAATTGATTTTGATGCCGCAAAATGGGTTAGTATGGCGAAAAATGCCGGCATGAATTACATTACTTTAATTACACGTCATCATGATGGTTTTAGTATGTGGGATACGAAAGCATCTGATTTTAATATTATGAATTCGCCTTATCATAAAGACATTGTAAAAATGATTGCTGATGAATGCCACAAGCAAGGCGTAAAATTATTTTTATATTATTCGTTGCTTGATTGGAGGCGCGATGATTACAGTTATTGGACCGGAAGAACCGGCCAGGGAACAGGCAGAACCATTCATGGTGATTGGAATAATTATATAAAATTTATGGAGCAGCAATTAACAGAATTGCTTACAAATTATGGCGAGATTTCAGGAATATGGTTTGATGGATATTGGGACCAGACAGCAGCAGAAGGTGCTGCAGACAGAACGCCAAAAGTTGATTGGCATTTAAATGAAATTTATGCGCTTATTCATAAGCTGCAGCCGCAATGTTTAATTGGCAATAATCATCATCTTTCTCCTTTACCCGGCGAAGATTTTCAAATGTTTGAACAAGATTTACCGGGCGAAAATAAAGGCGGCTTAAGTTTTCAAAAGCCTTCGCAATTACCACTTGAATCTTGCGTAACCATGAATAATTCCTGGGGCTTTAATATTACAGATACATCTTACAAAACGCCAAAACAGTTAATAGATTTGTTGGTTAAAGCAAGTGGTTATGGCGCTAATCTTTTACTCAATATTGGGCCAATGCCCAACGGTAAAGTGCAGCCCGAATTTCAGGAGCGGCTGGCTTATATGGGTAATTGGTTACATGCAAACGGACAGAGTATTTACAATACAAAAGGTGGTTATATAAAACCACAAAGCTGGGGCTGCATTACGCAAAAAAATGATACCATGTTTGTTCATGTACTTGATAAAAATGCAACATCAATAACGCTTGACAGCTTTCCTTTCAAAAAAATTCAACCGGCATTTTTATTGAACAACAAAGTAACCGTACAGGCACATCTTCAAAAAAATGTGCTCACTATTATTCCTGCAAAAATGAATGACGATGAACCGGATGAAATAATCGTTGTTGTAAATAAGAAGTAATATTTGATTACTAACTGCAGTAATTATGGCATCACGGTGCAGCCTGTCCCGAACTTGATACGGGATCACTCCCTTGTACTGCATATTTCCATTGCAGCAATTTGCTTCTTCAATAATGCATAATGCATAATTTTGATGCATGTTCTACATGCCATACATACCATCATGGTTCAGCAAATTAAATTCTGGAATGGTGTGGAGCATCAGTACAAAAGAAAAAGAATTATATCTCACATTTGATGATGGCCCACACGAAACAGCAACGCCTTTTATACTCGGTCAGTTAAAACAATATAACGCAAAAGCAACTTTTTTCTGTCTTGGAAAAAATGTAAAACAATATTCGAATATTTATGAACAAATTTTAAATGATGGTCATTCAGTTGGTAATCACACCTTCGATCATATAAACGGATGGGAAGCGAAAAATGATGAGTATATGAATAGTATTACCGAAGCAGCAAAATATATTGATTCAAAATTATTTCGTCCGCCTTATGGAAAAATTTCTCCTTTTGTTTCAAAGCTTATCAGGAAAAAACTTGGCTATAAAATAATTATGTGGAATGTTTTGAGTGCCGATTTTGATGAAAATATATCGCCACAAAAATGCACAGAAAATGTATTGCGCCATTCAAAACCAGGTTCAATAATTGTCTTTCACGATAGCACCAAAGCCTGGGACAGGATGCGTTATTCATTGCCAAAAATTTTAAGTCATTTTACGCAACAAGGATTTATTTTTAAAGCAATTATTTAAAAAGAAGGCCAAGGTAGAAACCTCAGCCCGTTTTTAATCCGTACCCTATGAAAACTGGTTCAAAAGTAAGAGAATTATATATATGTAATAGAAAATAGAATTTATTTAATGCTCAAAACAAACATATTTGTGGAGCTTATTGATACACATTGCCATTTATACCTTCCTGAGTTCGATAATGATTTACCGGGCATTTTTGAACGTGCTGCTACGTCAGGTGTAAAGAAATTTTATTTACCTGCTATTGATAGTTCATTTATGAACGCCATGGTTAACCTTGAATATAAATTTCCAAAGAAATGTTTTGGTATGGCAGGGCTTCATCCATGTTCGGTAAATCACAATTATAAAGAAGAACTAAAAAACGTAGAAAATCATCTTCAAAAAAGATCTTTTGCGGCTATCGGTGAAATTGGGCTTGATTTTTATTGGAGTACCGAATTCTCAAAACAACAATATGAAGTATTTGAAGTACAGATGCAATGGGCTTTACAAAAAAAATTGCCGATCGTAATTCATACACGTAATGCCATGCAGGAAACAATTGATTTCGTTAAGCCATTTGCGGCAAAGGGACTAACAGGAATTTTTCATTGTTTTGGTGACAGTTATTCAAACGCTGAAAAAATAATTGATATGGGCTTTCTTTTAGGAATTGGCGGTGTATTGACTTATAAAAAATCCGGGCTGGATGAAGTTGTGAAACAAATAGATTTAAAACATATCGTACTCGAAACAGATGCGCCTTATTTAACTCCTGTTCCGTTCCGCGGAAAAAGAAATGAAAGCAGTTATATAAAAATTATAGCAGAAAAATTAGCTGCGGTAAAAAATATTTCTTTGGAAGAAGTTGCATCAATTACAACTGCAAATGCTGAAAAAGTTTTCAGCAATTAAAAAGCAGTTATGTTTGCAACCCTTAAAAAGGAGAGTTGTCCGAGTGGTTGAAGGAGCACGCCTGGAAAGTGTGTATACGGGAAACTGTATCAAGAGTTCGAATCTCTTACTCTCCGCTGGAAAGCATTATTATCAATAAGGTAAAATGCCCGGCAAAAGTTCTATGCCATTGATTATTGTTAAGGCAATTTTTCAAAGAAATTAATTAGAAATCATACTTTTTTCTTTAATGGTTAAATACCAAAAATTACCATTTGCCTGCCTTCCGTTTTGGTGTCGCTTACAAACGCCACGTGCCGTCTTGATTAATTATTTTCAGAAGCACTGCAAAAATTGTTTACGCCAAAAATGATGGAATGATAAATGAAGAAATTTTTAGTTCCATATTTTTACAACACAACGATTGTTCAAATGCAAAAATTAAAAAGAAGAACATTTATAAAAAACACAGTTCTGACAGGTGCTGCTGCTTCTGTTGTACCTAAAATTCTGCAGGCAGAAAATAAAATTGTTCTAAAAAAATTTTCATCAACAAAGAAAAAGGTAATTGTTGCCGGGGCCGGAATTACAGGTTTATGTTGTGGTTATGAATTAATGAAAGCTGGTCATGATGTAACTATTCTTGAAGCCAGCGGAAGATATGGTGGTCATGTTTTTACAGGAAGAGATGGTTTGTCTGATGGCCTGTATGCAGACTTTGGCGCAGACCATATAACACAACCTGGCTATGATAAATTTTTTGATTATTGTAAAGAATTTAATCTTGAAGTAATTCCTTATCCGAACGCAGAAGGTTCTGAAGCTGCATCTAATAGCGGCACATTAAAACAAATCAACGGCAAATTTTATACAACCGAAATGCTTGCAAATGTTGCAGTATTAAAACAGTTTGGCTTTAATGAAAAAGAAACTGCATTTCTAACAAAAAATCCATGGTATTCTTTAAGTGCTTTCTATCTTGATAAATACACAACAAATTTTAAAGATGCTTATCAACCGTTCGGTGTTGGTTATGATGACCTCGATAAAATTTCAGAAAATGATTTATATAAAAAAGAAGGCGCATCATCAGCTGCACTTAATTATTTAGGTGGCGAAAATGTTTCTGCTTTATATACAGTGTGGCGCTTGGCAATTATGAAAATGCGTGGTATACCACTTTCTGAGGGTGATACTTTTCATTTAAAAAATGGCAATGAGCAATTACCAATTGCATTTGCAAAACATTTGGGTGACAGGTTAAAACTCAATCATGCTGTTACCGCAATTAAGCATGATGCAAATAGTGTAACGGTTAGTTACCGTCCGTTTGGCAAGGATGAAGAAAAGGAAATAAGCGCGGATTATTTGGTGAATTGTATTGCTCTTCCAGTGTTTAAAAACGTTGCCGTAACGCCGGCTTTATCTGCAGAAAAACAATACGTGGTTGATAATCTTGCTTATTCATCACATCCTTTTTTTGTGTTTGAATGCAGCACAAAATTTTGGCTTGATGATGGTTTTAAAAATATTAATATGGAGTTTGAACATCCTGATATTTCATCTATCTGGATGGAAACAAATAATGTTGATACAACCCGAATTATTTTAAAAGCATACGGACCGAGTGGTGTTTCTCCACAACGCGTTCTGGCTGCTTTCAGGGAAATTTATCCAGGTAAACATGATACTATTGAGCAGGCATTAACCAAGGATTGGAGTAAAGATAAATATGCGCCTGTATGTGAAATGGAACCTTTTCCTGTTGGTGAAATGTATAAATTCTGGCCACAAATAATGTTGCCTGAGGGAAGGATATATTTTGCAGGAACTTATGCCGATAACATGAGCCGCGGCATGGAATCTTGCATTCGCTCAGCGCAACGTGTAGCAGGTGAAATTGACAAAGCTTAAACTAACACATGATTGAAGTATGATAAAAACAAAGGCCTTTATTTTAATCAGTACTTTATTTGTTATTCTTTTTTGTGTTGCCGCAAAAAAGAAATTTACACAGCAACAAAATCATGCGCCTGTTGTAAAAATACTTTCACCATTAAACAATAGCAGTTATAATGCAGGTACACAAGTGCATTATAAGATCAGCGTATCAGATAAAGAAGATGGTGAATCTAATTATGATGAAATTGACGCAAAACAAGTTTTGCTTGAAATAAAATATTTTAGTGATTCATCAAAACTTACAATTGCAAACTCAAAAAATGAACAAGACGCACCGGGGCTGGCTGCAATTAAAATGTCCAACTGTTTTAATTGTCATGGCTTTGATACAAAAATAACCGGCCCTTCATTCAACGAAATAATTAAGCGGTATAAACCAACTGCAGCAAATATGGCTTTACTGCAAAAAAGAATTAAATCAGGTTCAACCGGTATATGGAGCAAAACGCCAATGCCTACACATCCTGAATTATCAGACACACAAATAAAAAATATGGTGCAATGGATCATGCAAAATGCATCTGCGCCCAACGTACATTATTATATTGGTTTGGAAGGAAACTTTAATTTAGAACTGCCTTCAACTGCAAATAAAAGTGGCGCTTATTTAGCAACAGCAAGTTATACTGATCACGGGATAAATAACAAAGGCGAACGTTTGGAAGGAAAGGATGCAATTATTATAAAACTGAATAACGCGTTGTATTAAACTACGGTTCGTTTATAACAAAACACTTCCATTTATTTTGCAATAATGATTTTAGAATAACAGGATGATCTTTCAAAAAGTAATCGGGAAATTATACTTTTTTCTTTACTGGTTTAGGTGCGAAAATTACCAGCATTCGCTTGCCTTCCATTTTGGGCATGCTTTCCAAAACTCCCACTTCACTAAGGCGTTCAGCAAATTTTAGCAGTAATAATTCTCCGCGTTCTTTAAACATAATGGCGCGGCCTTTAAACTGTACATAAGCTTTTACTTTATCGCCATCTTTTAAAAACCTTTCAGCATGTTTTGTTTTAAATTCAAAATCATGATCATCAGTGCCCGGTGTAAAACGAATTTCCTTCACCTCGCTTTGCTTGGCATTGGCTTTCATTTCTTTTTCTTTACGCTTCTTTTCGTAAAGAAATTTTTTGTAATCTATCACTTTGCAAACCGGCGGATCTGCATTCGGAGAAATTTCAACAAGATCGAGTTCCTGTTGTTGCGCAATACGTAATGCTTCTTGGGTAGGATAAATTCCAACAGTTATATTGTCACCTACCAAGCGTACCTGCGGTACCCGGATTCTTTCGTTGATACGATGTTCAGGCTCGGGCTGCCTGTTAAACCGTGGATTGAAACGCCCTCTCTGTGGTAAAGCCATTAATTGTTTTTTCGTGAAAAATACTTGTAATAAGTTTTTAAATTTAATTGATTTTATTAAAACAGCCTGCAAAACTAAATTAT
>JBDUBY010000002.1:0-18152 GCA_040003735.1 Parafilimonas sp. | reverse complement strand
CATAACAGGTTACAGGAAATTGTAAGTAAATTAAAATAATACATTATGGAAAAGAGAAATCACATTATTTATTGGATAGCTACAGGCTTATTATCTTTTGGAATGTTGGCAAGTGGCTTGCAGCAAATATTTCATGCACAGGCAATGATTAACTTAGTTGTGCCCTTAGGTTATCCGTTATATTTTCTTTATATACTTGGTGTGTGGAAAGTTCTTGGAGTAACTGCGATTTTACTTCCGGGATTTAAACTCGTTAAGGAATGGGCTTATGCAGGTTTATTTTTTGTTATGACGGGAGCACTTATTTCTCATTTGGCAAGTGGCGATGATAGCCTAAAAGAAATTATTGGGCCGTTTATGCAAACAATTTTTATTATTTTGTCGTGGTATTTCAGGCCTGCAAATAGAAAAATTATATTGGCAGGCACTAATTAACTTCATAAAAAAAACACTATGTCAAACAACAGCGTCACACTTCATCGGGTGCTAAAAGCAACCCCCGAAAAGGTTTATCGTGCCTTTACTGAGTCTAATGCAATTGCCTCATGGCTTCCGCCGTACGGGTTTGTATGTGTTGTACACAATATGGATGTGAAAATGGGTGGAGAATACAAGATGTCGTTTATCAATTTTTCTACAGGCAACGGACATTCTTTTGGAGGAAGCTATCTTGAAATTAAACCGAATGAATTTTTAAAATACATTGATAAATTTGATGATCCCAATTTACCCGGAGAAATGATCACTTCGGTTTGGCTTAATAAAGTTATTTGCGGTACAGAACTTAAGGTAATCCAGGAAGGCATTCCTGCCGCAATACCAATTGAAATGTGTTATTTGGGATGGCAGGAATCATTAGAAAAATTAGCGAAATTGGTTGAACCAGTAATTCCGGACGCTTAGTAAGATATCATCAAGCTCAATACCTGCACAATGAATCCTAAGGTTGATTTTTATTTTGATAAAGAAAAAAAGTGGCAGAAGGAAATTGAGCAATTAAGAATATTGGTGCTTGATTGTGGGCTGACCGAGGAATTAAAGTGGGGTTGCCCTTGTTACACATTTGAAAACAGTAACATCGTTTTAATACATGTATTTAAAGAATATTGTGCGCTTTTGTTTTTCAAAGGCGTTTTGCTGAATGATCATGATGGTATCTTGATTCAGCAAACAGAAAATGTTCAATCAGCAAGGCAAATTCGATTTACTAATCTTAAAGATATTGTAGAGAAAAAGCGTATCATCAAAGCTTATATCTATGAAGCGATTGAAGTTGAAAAAGCCGGTCTGCAAGTGAAATTAAGAAAGACCGCAGACTTCAAAATACCGGAAGAATTTAAAAATAAATTGGATAAAACTCCTGCTTTAAAAAAGGCTTTTGAAGCATTAACGCCAGGACGGCAAAGGGCATACATTTTTTATTTTTCTCAACCTAAACAATCCAAAACAAGAGAATCAAGAGTTGAAAAATATGTCCCACAAATTCTCAAAGGAAAAGGATTAGATGATTAGTAAGCCAATTTAAGGCTCCGTCACTCAAATTATTGGAGTAACCCATTCTTTCACTTCATTCAAACCCAACTCATTAAACACCACTATCTGGTAAAAGCAATCAAGGAGTTTCTCACAAACTTGTAATTGATATGCAGATTTTTTCTTAAGTCGTTTGTCGGTATCAATCCTCTACCTTTTCTAATACTGTAAAGTATTGACGCACCACAATGCGGGCAAATAGGGTTGCCACTCCAGCGAATTTCCTCCATGTGCCGACGACAAAACCCTTCATCTTTCAAGCTTTTCTATCAAATCTTATAATTTCTAAAATCGATCGTTTAGCTAAATTTTCTGGTTGCTAAAAATTACGGGCAGGTTCGGTTGGCATTTGTTAACAGGTTTAACAATTTGGTTTTGCTAATTAATTTTTGAAATCCTGCGAAGTTTTTTGGAAGAGGCTTGAGGGAAGTGATATATCGTTGCCACGAGAATGTTAGAAAAACAGGCTATTTAATTTAGTAATTACTATTTTCAGTATAAATAGCTTAGGCTATTATATTTAGTTTAATATTGTAGAGTTAATTAATTATTTATTAATTATTTATATGTATTAATAACTTATTTATTTTATTTATAAAATCTAAAATACTTATATGATTTACATTTTTTAAATTTTTAATAATTCTATTATAGAAATCGGTAATTATTTATATAATACACTTATAATTAATCAAATGAATGTAGTTAACTTAAATAAAAACGATCGTATATTTAACATTAATAAATTTTTTTGTATGAATTTCAATATTCTCTCTTAAATGGCTTAAAAACTCCTCTTCGTTAAGTAGTATTAGATACTTAATTTTGCGCGCTCTATGTATTGCTTATCGCAGCGTTAATCCTGGTTTCCTTTCAAGGAGAAGTTGCCCGCACATTCCATAAGTAGTTAGGATTTAGTTTCCTTTAACACTTTATTATTTTAAACTTAAAATTTGATTGATGGATTTTTTACAGCAACTCAACATAAAAAATGAAAATGCCGGTACTTCAACCGGTTCAAAATATCTCAATGGTTCTGCAGAAAAGATTGACTCGTACTCACCAGTCGACGGAAAATTGATCGGAACAGTTGTTACTACTTCAAAAGAGGGTTATAACGAAACCCTCAAAACTGCCCAGGAAGCTTTTTTACAATGGCGAAAAGTTCCGGCTCCAAAACGTGGTGATATTGTACGGCAGTTTGCGGAAGCTTTACGCAAGTATAAAGATCCGCTGGGTAAACTTGTAAGCTATGAAATGGGAAAAAGTTTACAGGAGGGTTGGGGCGAGGTGCAGGAAATGATTGATATCTGCGATTTTGCGGTTGGTTTAAGCAGGCAGTTATATGGTTTAACTATGCATAGCGAAAGACCGGGGCACAGAATGTACGAGCAATGGCACCCATTAGGAATAGTTGGAATTATCTCAGCATTTAATTTTCCTGTTGCAGTATGGAGCTGGAATGCAGCATTAGCCTGGGTTTGCGGTGATGTATGTGTATGGAAGCCTTCTTCAAAAACACCGCTATGCGCAGTAGCGTGTCAGCAGATTGCCGCTGAAGTATTTGCCAAGAACGATGTACCGGAAGGTGTAAGCTGTCTTGTAACCGGGAATGCCTGTGGTGATTTAATGAATATGGATGAACGCATTCCTTTAATTTCTTTTACAGGTTCTACACGAATTGGCAAAAGAGTTTCTGCAACAGTAGCAGAACGTTTTGGAAAAGCCATATTAGAACTTGGAGGGAATAATGCCATTATTGTTACAGAAAACGCTGATATGCAGATGGTACTAACCGGCGCAGTATTCGGTGCTGTTGGAACTGCCGGTCAAAGGTGCACCTCCACCAGGAGGCTTATTATACATGAAAGCATTTATGATAAAACAATAGATACGCTTAAATCTGCATACAGCCAATTAAAGATCGGAGATCCGCTAGATGCTGCTAACCATGTAGGTCCATTGATTGATACAAAGGCAGTAGATGATTATTTAAAAGCGATTGAAACAGCAAAAGATCAAGGCGCAAAACCTATAGTTGAAGGCGGCAAGCTTGAAGGGAATAATTATGAAAGCGGTTGTTATGTAAAGCCGTGTATCATTGAGGCGGATAATACCATGGAGATTGTGCAAACAGAAACTTTTGCACCTATATTATATGTAATGAAATATTCCAGCATAGATGAAGCCATTGCAAAGCAAAATGGTGTACCGCAGGGTTTATCTTCATCCATCTTTACCAATAGTATGCGTGAAATGGAATTGTTTTTATCCAATGAAGGAAGTGATTGTGGCATTGCCAATGTAAATATCGGCACCAGTGGCGCTGAGATAGGAGGCGCTTTCGGGGGGGAGAAAGAGACAGGCGGTGGCCGGGAAAGTGGTAGTGATGCATGGAAAACATATATGCGGAGGCAAACAAACACTATCAATTATAGTACGCAATTGCCTCTGGCACAAGGCATTAAATTTACTGTATAAATTTTATTATTTATTTTCAATATATATGGCATTCTCTTTGAATGACTGAATGCATCGTTAATTAAAAATTCATTTATGCATTACACTAAATTAAAAAATAAAGGCTTTATAGGACTATGTTTTGCGGCAACCTTTTTTGTTGCTTGTAACTCAAATCAATCGTCTGATAAAATAGCAGATTCAGCTTCAACACCTTCTTACACATCTCCAGATACAGCAGCAACACAGGCTATACCAGTACCGGCAGATACAATGGCTGCTGTTGCGCCTCCTGATACAACTTCCTCTGCGGCACTAAAAGCAACTGCTGCCAAGCCAAAAAGGAAAGGCAGTGCTACCTCTGAAAAAGCACCTCCGGTAAAAAATCCGAAAATAACAATTGATAAAACTGGTATATACGCTTATTCAGAAGTTGCACCGGCATATCCCGGCGGCCAAACAGCAATTAATAATTATATCAATAACCATATTGAATATCCAGAAGCTGCATTAAATGATGAAAAAGAAGGAAGAGTAGGTATTTCTTTTGTTATAGATGAAAACGGTAAAGTAACAGATGCACACGAAATAGGAAAAAAATTAGGTCAGGGTTTAGATGAAGAAGCTGTAAGAGTTGTTTCTTCTATGCCAAACTGGGTACCAGGAACTGTAAAAGGCAAGTCTGTAAAAACAAGAATAACTTTACCCATAATCTTTAAAATAGAAGAATAAAACATTTCAAATAATAAAAAACCTCCGTAAATGCGGGGGTTTTTTAATGCACATCTTCCTCACAGATTCACCCGTGAAGTTCCTGGCTCACAGCTTTCTTTTACCTTGCACATATGCAGCAATACCAGCAATTACTTCAATTTATTTTAGATAACGGCATACAAAAAACCGACAGGACGGGAACGGGTACGATAAGTTATTTTGGTTACCAGATGCGTTTTAATTTAAGTGAAGGTTTCCCGTTGGTTACAACAAAGAAGATTCATTTAAAAAGCATTATTTATGAACTGCTCTGGTTTTTACGTGGTGAAACTAACATTGCTTATCTGAAAGAAAACGGTGTAAGTATCTGGAATGAATGGGCTGATGAAAATGGTGAACTTGGTCCAGTGTATGGTAAACAATGGAGAAGTTGGCAAGGTGCCAATACTGAAACGATTGATCAAATTTCTGATGCCGTTAAACAAATAAAAACCAATCCTGACAGCAGGAGAATTATTGTAAGTGCATGGAATGTAAGTGATCTTTCAAAAATGGCTTTAATGCCTTGTCATACATTATTCCAGTTTTATGTGGCTAATGGAAAATTAAGCTGCCAGTTATACCAGCGCAGCGCTGATGTATTTCTCGGCGTTCCTTTTAATATTGCTTCGTATGCTTTATTAACAATGATGATGGCGCAGGTTTGCGATCTTGAACCGGGCGATTTCATTCATGCTTTTGGCGATGTTCATATTTATAATAATCATCTTGAGCAGGTAAAATTGCAACTTTCAAGGAAACCATATTCGTTACCAACCATGAAATTAAACCCATCGGTAAAAAATATTTTTGATTTTAATTATGAAGATTTTACGCTGGAAAATTACCAGTATCATCCTGCGATAAAAGGCAAAGTGGCTGTGTAGCCCGAAAAAAGAAATCGAAACCCCAATTGTTTAGACATTCTTACTTCAAAATTGAATTTATGATTAAGAGTTTAGTTGTAGCTGCATCAACAAATAATGCCATCGGCAAAGCCAATCAACTGCTTTGGCATTTGCCTAATGATATGCGTTTTTTTAAAAACATTACGTGGGCAATGCCTGTGTTGATGGGAAGAAAAACATTTGAAGCACTTGGCAGTAAACCTTTAAACGGAAGAATAAATATTGTTTTAACATCAAGTAAATTTTTTAAGAAAGAAGGCATCGTTATCGTTAATAGTTTACGCAATGCTGAATTTTTTGCAAAGGAAAATGATTATAAAGAACTGATGATAATTGGTGGAGCACATGTGTACCAACAGACGATTGATGATGCAGATAATATTTATATCACCAGGGTACATAATGTGTTTGAAGAGGCAGATGCTTTTTTTCCCGTAATTGATGAAAAGAAATGGAAACTTGTTTCAAATGAAGATCATTTTAAAGATGATAAACACGCTTATGATTATAGCTTTCAATTATGGCAACGAAAGTAAAATCACGGAGGTTTGATTTTTGAGTTTTCGGATTTATTTGGCTTTTGAATTTTGACTTTCGAATTTTGCATCGTTATTTGCCACATGTATTCGTCTGCGCAACTGGCATTAAAATATGTAAAGTACCAGCTTACGGCTTCCAATGGAAATGGTCATGGTGTGCATTCACCGTTTGTATTTGAGTTTATAAAAAATATTTTAAATGATAAGCGTGAGTTTGATTGTTTTCGTTATATAGAATCATTACGTGAACAACTAAAAAGCAATCCTGCTGAAATAAATGTTCCCGATTTTGGTGCAGGTTCAAGAAAGCAGTTGAACAATAAACGAAAGATATCAGCTATAGCCAACTCATCACTAAAGCCAAAAAAATACAGCCAGTTATTATTCCGCATTGTTCATTATTATAAACCTCTATCCATTCTTGAAATCGGAACTTCTTTAGGCATCACCACGTCTTATTTATCTTTTGCAAATCCAAAGGCTGATGTTATAACAATGGAAGGTGCGCCTGAAGTAGCTTCAATCGCTCATGCAAATTTTAAGAGGCTCAATCTTTCAAACATAAAAGTTATTGAAGGCAATTTTGATAAAACGCTTCCTTTTGTTATCAGTCAATTATCATTGGTCAACTTTGCATTTATAGATGGCAATCATCGCAAAGAACCGACCTTGAATTATTTTCATCAGCTTATTAGTTTATCAACGCACTCAAGCATTTTTATTTTTGATGATATACACTGGAGTAAAGAAATGGAAGATGCATGGAATGAAATAAAGCAACATCATTTAGTAACATTAAGCATTGATTTATTTTTTATCGGTATTGTTTTTTTCAGAACCGAACAAAAAGTAAAAGAACATTTTACTATACGATTTTAATATCATGATGGCAGTAATCAGAATTTTAAAAATACTATAAACGTTAATCAAAGAAGCAAATATGTTATTGGTTACTTTGTTTGATTTTTTTCATCATCATGTTCCTAAGTTCTTAATAACTTTAAAGTAATGCGTCAAAATTTTGCCGTTAACATAAAAGCCAATAATTTTCCGCCTGAACTCATTGCTAATGACAATAGGCATTCTTAAAGAACCTGTTCCCGAAACAAGAGTTTCATTACTTCCTGAAGCGGCAGCTACGCTTGCAAAGCAAAGTATTAATATGCTGGTTGAAAAAGATGCAGGCGCAAAAGCTTATGCTTTTGATGATGTATATCAATCTAAAAATATAAATGCTTCGGAACGTTCTATAATTCTTTCAACATCAGAAATTATTTTATCAATAAATCTGTTAAGCCAACAAGATATTCAGCAATTAAAGCCGAACGCAATTCTTGTTGGTGTTTATCAGCCATTATTTAATTATGATGTAATGAAACAATGCGCTGAAAAAAATATTACTGTTTTTAGTTTGGATATGATTCCACGCAGCACGCGTGCACAAAGTATGGATGTGTTAAGCAGCCAGGCAAATATTGCGGGTTATAAAGCTGTGCTGGAAGCAGCGAATATTTATCCACGTTATTTTCCCATGTTTATGACGGCAGCCGGAAGTATAAAACCAGCGAAGGTTTTAATACTCGGTGCAGGCGTTGCAGGTTTGCAGGCAATTGCAACAGCACGCAGGTTAGGAGCAGTAGTTGAAGTGTTTGATACAAGACCTGCGGTGAAAGAAGAAGTAATGAGCCTTGGTGCAAAATTTATAGAAGTTGAAGGCGCTGCTGATGCATCAAAATCTGGTGGCTATGCAGTTGAACAATCGGAAGATTATAAACAAAAGCAGCAACAAAGAATTGCGGACTCAATTGCAAAAGCTGATATCGTAATTACAACCGCACAAATTCCCGGCAAGAAAGCGCCAATATTAATCACAGATGCAATGCTGAATGCTATGAATTCCGGCTCTGTTATTATTGATCTTGCTGCAGCAACAGGTGGCAATACGTTACAAACAAAAGATAATGAAACCATAAAATACAATAATGTAATCATTGTTGGTAATAGTAATCTTGCATCAACATTATCGTCTGATGCCAGTAAATTATATGGTAAGAACATGTTGAATTTTCTGCAGCTCATCATTACAAAAGATGGAAATATTAATTTAAATTTTGAAGATGATATTGTGAAAGGAAGTTGTATTACGCACGATGGATTAGTTGTAAATGAAAAAGTAAAACAGTTGATTGGTTAACGCGGCCCGACGCTTCAAAAGCGCCAGCCAATAATATAAAATATCGCACAGCGTAAACAGAGCCGGCGGAGCTATAATTCTTCTCTGTTATCTCATTAGCTCTGTGCGCAAAAAATAAAATTATGTTGAACTGGATAAGCGAAAATCAGCAGTACATCTACATTGTAATACTAATGATCTTTTTAGGCATTGAAGTAATTGGTCGCGTACCAAGCGTTTTACATACACCATTAATGAGCGGTGCAAATGCAATTCACGGTGTTGTGATAATTGGCGCTATCATAGTAATGGGTAAAGCAGAAAGCAATAATTATGTAGCATTAATACTTGGTTTTCTTGCCGTGATTTTAGGAACATTAAATGTTGTTGGTGGATTTGTTGTAACGAACAGAATGTTGGAAATGTTCTCTTCAAAAAATAAAAAAGCAAAAACGAATCCTAAATAAACTTTTGGATTTACAATGGAACAAAACATACTTACACTCATCTACATTATTGCTTCAGTAACATTTATTATTGGATTAAAAAGATTATCCAATCCCGTAAAAGCACGTAATGGAAACCTGATTGCAGCAGCAGGAATGACGCTTGCAATTCTTGGAACAATTTTTTTATATAAAGATGATAAAGGAAATGCATTACATAATTATGGGTGGATATTCAGTGGAATTATTATTGGTGGAATTATAGGAACACTCGCCGCACAAAAAGTAAAGATGACAGCGATGCCTGAAATGGTAAGCATGTTTAATGGAATGGGTGGTGCTTGTGCTGCATTAATTTCTATTGTTGAGTTTAATCATTTTACAGAAGTATTTTATAAGCCCGGCTGGAGTGAAGTGCCGTGGAATTTTACAAGTGACATGATTGGTCATTTGCTTACAATATATGCAGGTGCTTTAATTGGCAGTATTTCTTTTGCAGGAAGTGTAATTGCCTGGGGGAAACTGAATGGAAAGATCAAAGATTATTCTTTTAAAGGCCAGCACATTTTCAATCTTGTATTATTTGCAGTAATTGTTGGTTTGATTATTTATTTATTGTTTGATTTTAATCCTTCCACCTATAAATTATTTTATCTTATTCCTGCTTTATCAATTGTATATGGAGTGCTGTTTGTATTTCCAATTGGTGGTGCAGATATGCCGGTTGTAATTTCTTTATTGAATTCTTTTACAGGTGTTGCCGCGGCTTGTGGCGGATTTTTATATAATAACAAAGTAATGCTCACCGGCGGAATTTTGGTTGGCGCAGCAGGCACATTGCTTACTATTTTAATGTGCAAGGCAATGAACCGCAGTTTGAAAAATGTATTGATTGGAAGTTTTGGCGGAAGCAATAAAACAGTATCAACACAAAATAAAACTGGTGAAAGTTATAAAGAAATAAGTGTAAGCGATGCTGCTGTTGCAATGGCTTATGCAAGAAAAGTAATGATCGTTCCCGGTTATGGCTTGGCAGTTGCGCAGGCACAACATGCTTGTCATGAATTGGAAAAATTATTAGAAGAAAAAGGAGCGGAGGTAAAATATGCTATTCATCCTGTTGCAGGAAGAATGCCTGGCCACATGAATGTTTTGCTTGCAGAAGCTGATGTGAATTATGAAAATTTATTGGAGATGGAACAAGCCAATGATGAATTTAAAACGACAGATGTTGTATTGATTCTTGGTGCAAACGATGTAGTGAATCCGGCTGCAAAAACAGATGCTTCATCACCTATTTATGGTATGCCGATTCTTGAAGTGGAAGAAGCAAAAATGGTTATCGTAAATAAACGCAGCATGAAACCTGGTTATGCTGGTATTGAAAATGAATTATTCTTTCATCCAAAAACTTCTATGTTATTTGGTGATGCTAAAAATGTATTGCAAGAATTGATTGCAGAAGTGAAGTTGTTATAAAATGTTGCTACGAAAACCTACTGTACAAGTGTGCGACGCAAGGAACGATGCCATCATTACAAATGCCGGTAATATACCAATTTAAAAAAATATTTATATTTTTTTAGCCATCCATTTATTGCTTTGAATGTACCAGTAAGATGGAATTAAAAGTGCGAGCCAGTATATCCATTCGCTCATCCAGCCTATGCTGATAGAAAGATTAAAATGTTCAAGTATTAAATACACATACACACAATAAATAGTAATAGCAAAAAGCTCTGTAAATAAATTGCGCCGGCTGTTGCCCGTACCAACAACTGCATTTAGCCAAACAACAGAAACGGATTGAAAAATAAGTGCGATAGAAATTACACGTGCAACAGGAATGGCTGCTTCAATAAAACTTTCTGATTGTCCGTAAGCACTTAAAAATAATCTTGTAAAAAGATTAATGAGAATTGCGACGCTTACAGAAAACATTAATGCCAGTTTCATTATTTTAATAACAAGTTCTTTTACGCGGTGTTGTAATTTTTGTCCGATAATATTACTGACCATGTTGTTGGATGCAGCAGAAAATGACCATGCGAAACATCCGAAAATGCCGAAGAGATTACGCATGATGTTTGAAATGGCGAGTGGTTGTGTTCCGTGATGTTCAATGAGTATATAAAAAAATTCCCAACTTGCTGTACTGAGTGCAAACTGCAAAACAATAGGCGCAGATTGATTCAGGATTAATTTTATTGAATTGCGGTTTAGGCTTTTGTTTTTAAAAAGATGAATGTCTTTACCAATTCCTTTAAAATGTATCAGGCTAAAAATAGTTACCAGGCCGGTAAATTCTGCAATGATGGAAGCATAAGCAGCACCATTAAAACCAAGTTCGGGAAAGCCAAAATGACCGAAGATAAAAGCATAATCAAAAAATATATTTGCGATAGTTTCCGCAAGTGTTCCTATAATTAAATACTTGCTTTTATTAATGCTTATCAATAAAGCATTCCGCATTTGATAGATATATAAAAATGGCAAACCCCAAATACGTATGCGCAAAAAATCTGTTGCCACTTTAATATCTTCTTCGTTGTGCAAAGCAGATTTTAAAATAAGCGGCGCAATAAAATAAGTAACTAAAATTCCGGTGATGGCAAATGCAATCGCAATGCGCACTGCCTGTAAAAAAAGTAAACCAATTTCTTCAATTTTATTTTCACCTGCACGGCGACTCATCAACGCCTGTAAGCCACTGCTTAAACCAAAACCCATTACACCAAAAACAAGATAATACACGCCTGTAATGCCGGCAATGGCTAAAGCTTGTTCGCTTAAATGACCAAGAAAAATATTATTGGTAATAAAATTTATATTGGGAACAAGAACCGACGCAGCAATAGGCAACGCAATGCGAAAAATTTGTTTATTGCTTATTTCAACCTGCAATTGCATATTTGCGGTGTTAGCCATGGGTGCGCGAAGGTATATAAATGCATATTTTGAAATTGATAATTAACCATGAATAAAACTTTTACTTATGAACATGAATTTAACTGACTGGATTGGAACGATTGGCGTAACAATTTTATTGATCGCTTATCTTTTAAATATCATCAATAAAATAACCCAGAACAGTTTGGTGTATATTATGCTTAATCTTTTGGGTGCCGGTATCGCATGTTATGCATCTGCCCGTTTGCATTACTGGCCGTTCATAATTTTGGAAGGAGCGTGGACATTGGTATCATTTATTACAATGATTCGTTACTTTGTAAAAACCAATTCATAACTCATAATTCAGTTTAGATTTATTATATGGAGGAAGTAGAAGAATTAAAAGAGATACGCGAAAAAGCAAGCAGGCTGCGTATTTTATTCAGAGTTGCATTTATCTGCAATATTTTTTTTATTGTTTGTATGATCATGCGTTATACTACGGCACCAGATTATCTGCCACAACCCATAATTGAGTTATCAGTGATCCTGGGATTTTCTGCAATGTTCATAAATCTTTTAAGTTTTATACTTGCGCTGATTTTAATATCACGCATCATAAAAAGAAAAATTCCGCTTTGGCTTTTGTACACAAACATTATTTTCTTTCTTATTCAAATTTACTTTTTCTTTATACTGCATGATTAATAACATACTTAAAGACAAACCAACAAAACTGTTTCTTGGCTTTACTGCTTTTTTTGTTGCCAATGCGCTTATTGCAGAATGCATCGGCACAAAAATATTTTCACTTGAAAAATTATTTGGATGGCAGCCAAGCAACATCACTTTATTTGGGCAAAGTGGTTTAGCATTTAATTTAACATGTGGTGTTTTATTATGGCCTTTGGAATTTGTAATGACGGATATTGTAAATGAATATTACGGACCAAAAGCTGTTCGCAGAATTAGTTTTACTGCGATAATATTAATCAGCTATGCATTCATCATGTTTTATAGCAGCATTCATGTTCCGCCTGCAGAATTCTGGATCACATCCAATCAAACAAAAGGCATTGATAATATGCAAACTGCTTTCAACGGAATTTTCGGACAGGGAATGTGGATCATTCTTGGAAGCTTAACCGCATTTCTTGTAAGCCAGGTTGTTGATGTTACCATCTTTCATCGCATAAAAAAAATTACCGGCGATAAACATATTTGGTTGCGTGCAACAGGCTCAACGCTTGTATCGCAATTGGTAGATAGTTATATTGTTTTAACGATCGCGTTCAAGTTTGGCAGCAACTGGACATGGCCTTTAATATTTGCCGTTGGTACAATGAATTACATTTATAAATTCATCATGGCGATCATTCTTACACCTGTAATTATTTTGGTTGAAAAGCGAATTGAAAAATATGTTGGTCATTCAACTGCTGTGCAAATGAAAAAAATTGCGATGGGACAAACTGATGATGGATTTGAAAATATTCCAACTGCAGGATAAGCCCTCACTCTCGTTCCCTCTCCGCGGGTAGAGAGGGATGACTAAATTCCACAGAGCGTTATTTTATTCAATAACAACAATTCTTTAAATGCTCTGCATTATTTTTTTATGTTATCATCTTTTGTAGTGATGGCATCACGGTTGTGTCACTCACTTGTGCAGTATAGTTTTAATCGGCTTAAAAAGAAACACTCACATTAAAGCTGTCGCTATTTTCATGCAAGGCAGCAGCGGTTGCATCACTTACACGAAAATTGATCCCTGAATTTTCTTTCATATCACCTAAATTCCAAAGCACTTTTGCATAAACGGAGTTTCCATTGTCTGCAGTTATTTTTACAATAGTTCCGGGTTCAATATCGTTGGCAAGAATATAGAATTTGCCATCAGTCCAGCCACTTGCTGTTTTAAAGGTTTTTGAAACTCCTGGTATGTTTCGATTAGAACTTTTATTTTTAAACTGATCTGCAAAATATCCTGCGCCTTTATAATCAGTATTTGTTGAAGTGGTTGCGACATTCGCAACGTTATTTTCTGTTTGTGCTGCAGGCTGTGTTACCGTTTTTTGATCGTCAGTTTTAGTCTTCTCAACATTTGCATTAACAGGTTCAGTTTTCAAGTCCTGACTATTATTAATTGCCGGTGTAATTGGTTGTTGTGCTGGTGCAGTTGTTGTTTCAACTCTTTGTTTTGGTACAGGCGGTGTTGCAATTTTATTAATACCATTATCGCTGATGGCAAGCAACGTACCTACTTTGGTATTGTCGTCTGTAAGATGATTCCATGCTTTTAATTGATCAACACTAACATTATATTTTTTGCTGATGCTGTATAAAGTTTCTCCCTTCATAACAACATGCGTTATTTCATTTGAAGATGTGGTTGGTTGTTTATTAGGAATATTACTGGTTTCTTTTTTTGCTGTAGTTAATGCTTCGCCTTTTACTGACGGAATTTTTATTTGCGATCCATACACAAGTTTAGTATCTGCATGCATGCCATTTATGCGCATGATGTCACCAACAGAAGTATTATATTGTTTGGCAAGCATTGATAAACTTTCGCCCTGCTTTAATGTGTGCGTGATATACTTGCTTTGTGCTGAAAGAAGCTGAAGAGAAAAAATACAAACAACCAGTACAATGAATTTTTTTGCGTAAAGCATAGCGAAGTTTTTGTGCAAATTTATTCTTTACGGATACGCCATTCTGTTGGATAATAGTTATTAACACGATTGTGCAAAATTTTTATCCAGCCAAGTGCAAAGTTTTTATAAGTGCATAAAGCCCAGCCTTTATAGTTTACATTTAAAATGATCTCTTTTTTACGTAAATATTTCAAAGCTTCTTCATGTGTTAATTCAATCTTAAAAACAGCATCGTTTACTATTAAACTTAAAGCAAGTTCATGGTGCGGAATCAAATCATTTCCTTTTATTTCTCCTAATTGAATGCCTGCTTTTTTCAGGTAAAGATTTTTTTGCAGCAATGCAATATCATTATTCCAATGTTTATGAATTACACGAATAATTTGCTGCTGTTTAAAAAAAAGCCAGTCAGTTTTTACAAGATATTTTTGTAAAAAATTAACTTCTTTGTTTGTTGCCTGTAATAAACCTGTATGAATTTGTTTTGAATAATTATCATCATCAGTTTTTTGTAATGCCGTTATAAAAAAACCTTCACCTTTTAATTTATCGGGCCAGAAACGATAACATGGAATATTATGTTTTGCTGATGTTGTTTCATCAATATTCCAATCGTTATTTAATTGCAGCGAAACCTTTTCGAAACTGAAACTATCGCAGAGCCAATCTGCAATGTCTTCATCTTCTTGATGCGAGTAAGAACAGGTTGAATAAACCAAAATGCCATCATGTTTTAGTGATGAATAAATATCTGCAAGAATTCTTTGCTGGCGCTGGCTGCACAACTGCACATTGCTTTCACTCCATTCATCAATTGCGTCTGCATCTTTCCTGAAAAGGCCGCTGCCACTGCACGGCGCATCAACAACAATTAAATCAAAATAATTCTGCAGGCGTTTAAAATCTGCCGCGTCATTGTTTGTAAGAACAATATTTTCGCTTCCCCATTTTGTAACATTCTCATACAAAATAGCGGCTCTTTGTTTTATCACTTCATTTGAAACGATCAACGCATTTTTAAAATAAGAAGCAAGCAAAGTTGTTTTACCACCAGGCGCAGCGCACAGGTCTAAAATTTTTATGTTTGAGTTTTGATCGAAGGTTTGTTTTAAAACTTCCCACAAAAACATGCTGCTTGCTTCCTGCACATAATATGCGCCTGCGTGCAATAAAGGATCAAATGTAAACTGCGGACGTTCATCCAAATAAAAAGCATTTTCACACCACGGCACAGGTTCACTCAAATTAAAATCCGGATGTGTAATGCCTGGATTAAAACCTGAATATTTATTTTGATTGAAACGTACTGAAGTTATTTGTTGCGGATGATAATGAACTTCTTCAAAAGCATTTTTATTAAATCCTTTATTATTTTGAAGTGCGCTTAATAATGCTGCTGGTAATTTTTTTTCCAAATTTAATCAGGATAAAATTTTTACAATTTGTTCTATTTCGTCCGTTGTATTAAACGCATGCAATACAATGCGCAGTCTTTCTTTTCCTTCCGGTACGGTTGGATATAAAATCGGGCGTATATCAAAACCAGCTTCCTGTAATTGTGATGCAATTTTCTTTACTTCATCATTGCCTGGAACTATCACAATTTGAATAGATGTTTCAGATTTTAATTTTTCAAAGTTTAAAGCTGATTCTTGAAAATGCCTGATCAATTGCTGCAAATGCTTTCTTTCTTTATTTAAAAAAGGAAATGTATTGTAAGCAGCCTGAATTGTTGCAGCAGCATGTTCGGGCAAAGCAGTTGTATAAATAAAACTACGTGAAAAATTGATAAGATAATCTTTCAACTGTTGTGAGCCGGCAACAACTGCTCCATGACAACCACAGGCTTTTCCAAAAGTATAAATCCTGCAAAAAATTTCATCCTGCAGGTCTTTGTGTTGAATTAATCCTTCTCCATTTTCGCCAACAATACCAATTGCATGCGCTTCATCAATTATTAAATGTGCATTATATTTTTTGCTGACTGAAACCAGTTCTTCCAACGGACAGAAATCTCCATCCATACTAAATACAGATTCTGTAACGATGAATATATTTCCTTTTGCCGACTGCAATTTTTTTTCAAGATCATGCACGTTATTGTGTGCAAACGAAAAGCTTTGTGCAAACGATAAACGCATTCCATCACGAATAGAAGCATGCGAAAGCTGATCGTATAAAATCGTATCACCTTTTTGCGGAACACAACTTAGTACACCAAGATTTGCATCGTAGCCTGAATTGAAAATTAAAGCTGCTTCTGCTTTATGAAAAAAAGCAATTTGTTTTTCCGTTGCTTCAATTAAAGCATAATTACCTGCTAATAATCTTGAGCCTGTTGAACCTGTTTTTAAATTTGTGCCGGTTTTTTCTGCTAATAAATTATTGCGAACAATGCCGAGATAATCATTCGAGCAAAAATCAATTTTTCCAGATGGCAGTTTTAGTTGCCGGAAAGCGTTTTGGCTTCTGCGTTCGTTCAATTTTTTTTCTAAAAAAAAATCATTGTACATATTATATCACAACTTCAGTTCAAAACTATATTGATATTGATTATGCGTTGTTTTAATTTTCCCACACAGTTCATTTTGGGAAAGCTTATTTTAAATTTTTTTTTGAACTTACATAGCGTTCTTATTTCTTTCTTTCCCTAACTAAATCAATACGTTCACCAATTTTTATCATTATACAAACCTGGCAATAATACTTTTATTGCTTAAATACCAAAACTATCGTTACGGTACCTATTTACTTTTCAAAAATTAGTATGAGAAAGTTTTACGTTTTGTTTTTATTATCCTTCTGCTTCGCTTTAAGTTCATTCAGCCAGTCTGTGTTAAACCCAAGCGATTCAGTGATAACTTATAATTCCAGCAAACCGCCAGCGCAACCAACGTTTGGACAAATCGGGAAATGGGTGCGTACTCCGCGTTTAAGCTGGAATACAAATGAATATAAATGTTACATCTATAAAGGATGTGCGTTCAGGCTTCATTTTCCTAAAACATATAATCCAACTGCTAATGATGGCAAGAAATATCCAATGCTGGTGTTTTTTCATGGTCTTGGTGAAACCGGAACTATTTACGACAACGAATACCAGTTATATCACGGAGGTGATAAATTTCAGGCTGCTGTAGATAACGGCACTTTTGATGGTTATATATTAGTTATGCAAAGCCAGGGCTTTTGGGGTTCCGGTCAATATCAATATATAACTGAGATTATAGATTACATGGTTGCTAATAATAAGTTAGATCCATTCCAGGTAAGTGTTAACGGCTTATCTGCCGGCGGACAGGGAAGTTGGGAAATGCTTATCAATCATCCTAACTACATTTCTTCGTCATTACCAATGTCGAACGTTTCGATAGGATATAAAGACGCAAGCACAACCAATGTTGTAAAATATACACCAATGTGGCTTTTCCAGGGTGGATTAGACGGTGCACCTGCGCCTTCTACCGCACAACAGGTAAGAGATGCAATGGTAGCTGCCGGAGGGAACTTTACATATACGGAATATCCTGACCTTGGTCATGGAACCTGGGATAGGGCATGGACCGAACCCGATTTTTATCCCTTCATGCTTCGTGCGTATTCTTCAAATCCGTGGGCGTTATTTGGACGTACAAAATTTTGCCCCGGGGATGTAATAAATGTGACGCTTGGTTTAGCACCAGGCTTTACTGCTTACCAATGGAGGCTTAATGGAAATTTAATAAACGGCGCAAGCACTAATTCTATACAGGCTACACAGGCCGGAACTTATGATGCACGTGTGCAGAGAA
>JBDUBY010000377.1:0-18279 GCA_040003735.1 Parafilimonas sp. | reverse complement strand
TATCAGCATCAGCAATTTTTGTAAGCACTTTTGCAAGGCTGCCTTTTGAATGATCTGTATGAAAATTTATGGAAGCTTTATTGGCATTTGCAACAAGCTGCGCTTTATCTGATTGTTGTAATACCAGAAAACGTGTATAGTTATTTTTCATGGTATGAATATGCGGCGCAATTATTTTCAGATCAAATAATTCTGCAGCGAGCTTGCCGGCAACTCCAGCAATATGTTTGCTTTTATGCTGATGAATATGCTTTGCACTTAAAGCAGTATCTTCTGTTTCAATCAGCTTCCAGTTGTATTTATCAAGATAATCGAGGCACTGTTGTAAGGCCATAGGATGAGAATGCACTTCACGAATATCTTCCAGCTTCACTCCTTTATTCACGAGTAAATTCTGATCAATTTGCAAATACACTTCGCCAATTATTGAAAGGCTGCTTTTTTGTAACAAGCTGTAATTTGGAAGAATGCTACCTGCAATAGAATTTTCAATTGCCATTAAACCATTGCAAATTTCATTTTTTAATGATGCACCTTTTACAACTTCATTAAAAGTAGCGCAAGGCATAATGTCTATATTTTTTCCAAAAAATTGCAAAGCTGCTGTTTGGTGAAAGCTGCCTTCGTATCCTTGTATGTAAACTTTATTATTCATGATAAAAAAAATCCCGGCCTTTTATAAGCCGGGATTTAATGTTTTATATAACACACATTACCCGGCTTTTCTTTTAAAATAAAAGAAAAAATAAAAGGTATGTGTATATGATTGTTGCATTGAACTTCAAAAATAGCGGTAAGAAATAACTAATCAAATTTTTTTTACGGATGAGTATTTAAGAACGCTTAATATTCAATAACACTTTCAAAAAAAGTAGTGCCTGTTGATATCGATATTAAATTTTGAGTATTAAAAATGAGCAACGTCGTTGCTCGACATCGTAAAAGGAAAAAGCCCTTCCGTGGAAACGGAACGGCCTCTAACGATTGCTTGCCATATGAAAAAATTTCAACTAAACGCCAGGCTGCAAGCGAAGCACCTCAAAATCAAACCCACTGTTTAGTATAATTAGTTGTGCGTAGTATCGCTCATCATAGATGAACTATCCGGAGCCATCATACTTGAAGTATCAGGAGCAGCCATCATAGTTGTATCTTCACTCATTGTTGATGTAGAATCTGATGAAGTTGTGCTTGAAGAACTGTTACAAGCAGCGAATACGCCGATAGCTAAAACGATCAATAGCTTTTTCATTTGTTTGTGTTTTTTGTGATGTAATTTTTGTTTTAATACTGAAAGCGTAATAAGGTAACCCGCTGTTTTCAAATTTTTTTCTTTAATCCTAAAATCTTTTTTGGGTTACTTTTACTTCTATCAGGTATTAAAATCACACACAGGTGAAGGGAGATCCGAACGAACAAGTTTTATTAAAAGCACTGGCAAACAACGATTCTAAAGCAGCTGAGACCATTTATAAAGAGAACTTTAATATGGTTTTGTCATTTATTCTTAATAACAACGGCTCTTACGATGAAGCAAGGGATATTTTTCAGGAGGCAATGATAACACTTTATCAAAAAGCAAAATCTGGATCGTTTGTTCTTACCAGCCAGATAAAAACTTATGTGTATTCAATTTGCAGAAGGTTGTGGCTTAAGCGTCTTCATCAAATTGGAAAAACTTCAAATGGCGTTGAAAACTTTGAAGCTATTGCGGTAGAGGAAGACATTGAAATTCATGAAAGAAGAAACGCTGAGCTGGGCATTATGGATAGGGCATTAAATAGTCTTGGCGAACCTTGTAAAAGTTTATTGGAAGCATTTTATATAGAAAAAAAGAGCATGGATCAAATAGCATTTTCGTTTGGTTATACAAATGCTGATAATGCAAAAAATCAGAAATATAAATGCCTGATGCGTTTAAAAAAATTATTCTTTTCTCAATATAATATAGGTGAGTGATGGAAGACATTCTTTTATTAAATACAATTGAGCGTTACTTGGAAGGAAAAATGCTTGAAGACGAAAAAAGCTTTTTTGAACAACTGCGTTTAAATAATCCTGCTATTGATCAAATGGTAGTGGAACACAAGCTTTTTTTACAGCACATGGATGAATATACTGATGTGAAAAACTTCAAAGATTCTCTCCATAGCATTCATTCCAAACTTTCTGAAACAGGTGAAATAAGAAGTACGGAAGAACCTGCAGGTCTTGGCGGCAAGGTAGTTCAGTTATGGAACCGTTATAGAAGAACTGCAGCTATTGCTGCATCTATTGCCGGAATTACAGCATTATTTATAAGTGCGCTTGCAATTTATTTTTCTCCATCGGCGGATAAAAGCCAATTGGAACGTTTAAGCAGAGACATTGCAGAAATAAAGAAAACGCAAATTGTAACAAATAACACGCTTTTTAAAGAAGCTGCTGAACCTAAAATTCCAAAAGGTGCTACTGTAAAAACAGGTGGTACTGCGTTTTTAGTTGATGGCAAAGGGCTTCTTGTTACAAACGCACATGTATTAAATGGAAGTGGTGCTACCGTAACAGATAAAGATGGTCGTGAATATAATTCTAAAATTTTACTCGTAGACCATAACATTGATCTTGCCATTTTGCAAATTGACGATAAAGATTTTACTGCTGTAAAAAATTTACCGTATGGCATTCGCCGCACACAACCGGAATTAGGCGAAGAGCTTTTTACATTAGGTTATCCGCGTGATGAGATCGTTTACAATATGGGTTATTTAGGAGCTAAAACAGGTTATAAAGGTGATACTTCAAGCTGCCAGCTTTCGCTTACTGCAAATCCTGGTAATTCAGGTGCGCCGGTGTTTAATAAGAATGGCGATATTGTTGGCATCATCACAACAAAACAAGCGCAGGCAGAAGATGTAGTATTTGCACTTAAATCAAACAATATCTTTAAAATGATTGATAGCCTTAAAGCCACAGATACATCTTTTAAAAGTGTACAACTTCCGCTTAAATCTTCTTTAAAAAATATGGATAGAGTAAGCCAGGTTAAAAAAGCTGAGAACTGCGTATTCCTGGTTAAGACGTATAATTAATTTTTCAGAATATACTATTAAAAAGATCAATCTTGAAAAAGATTGATCTTTTTATATAAGGTACTTTTATTCGCTTCTTAAACTTTTTGCGGGGTTTGCCAGCGCAGCTTTTATTGCCTGGAAACCAACTGTAAGCAACGCAATTAATAATGCTGCAACAGCCGCAAATAAAAACACCCACCATTGAATTGTAATACGATAAGCAAATGATTGAAGCCAGTTGGTCATTGCATACCATGCAACAGGAAATGCAATAATGGCCGCTATCAAAACAAGCTTTAGAAATTCTTTCGAAAGCAATGCTACTATTGTACTTATATTGGCGCCTAACACTTTTCGTACACCAATTTCTTTTACACGTTGCGAAATTGCGAATGCTGAAAGCCCGAACAAACCAAGACATGCAATAAAAATTGCAATGAATGCAAACACTGTAAAAATGGTTCCCTGCGTTTGTTCTGATTCATATAATTTGGTAAACTTCTCATCCAGGAATGTATATTGATAAGGATGCTCCGGAAGATATTTTTGCCATGTATTTTTTATTGTTTCCAGCGCGGAAGGCATGTTGCCGGAAACTTTTATTGAAAGATAATTGTAAGAACTTTGATTAGTAGATGTTGCAGGCATTACAAAAATAAGTGGTGCTATTTTTTGATGCAGTGATTCAAAATGAAAATCTTTCATCACACCAATAATGTGCCCATTAACACCTCCATATCTAAAATTTTTGCCAACAGCATCTTGTGCAGATTTCCAGCCAACAGCTTTTACTGCAGCTTCATTAAGAATGAAATTGGAAGTATCGGTGCCATAATCACGCGAAAAATTTCTGCCTGCTGCCATGCTTATTCCGTAGGTTGGAATAAAATCATAATCCGTCGCAACATCTCTGATGTCAGCTTTTACGGGCACCATAGAATCTGAACCGGGTACTGAAGCGCCTTGTCCATCTAATAATCTTCCCGTAGGTATTCTTGATGAACGGCCAACTTCTTTAATATTTGCATTTTGAAATAAAATATTGCGGAAAGATTCATACTGATTATTAAGCGAATTATCATACGGCATCGTAAGAATATGTTCTTTATTATAACCGAGCGAAGCTTTTTGCATATATCTCAATTGCTGGAAAACAATCATTGTAGTAATGATGAGAATAATGGAAATAGCGAACTGTGCTATTACTAGAACTTTGCGGAAGCTGATGCTTCTGCCCTGCACTTTAAATAACCCCTTTAAAGTTTTTACTGGTTGAAATGAAGACATAAACAAAGCAGGATAAATTCCTGAAATAATTCCTATAACAAAAGGTGATAAAAATAATGGTAACAAAATCTGCCACCTCATTAATATACTTACAGAGAGGTCTTGCTCAGAAATTTTATTAAGCCATGGCAAAGTAAAATATAGTAAACTTATTGCTATAAAAAGTGCAGCCCATGTTATCAAAATTGATTCGCTAAGAAATTGTGTTATTAATTCTGCCTTTCTTGCACCTACTACTTTTCTTATACCAATTTCTTTTGCACGTAGAGCGGAACGAGCTGTGGAAAGATTCATGTAGTTGATGCATGCAATCAATAAAATAAATAAAGCGATTGCTGAAAAAATATATACACGATTTATATCGCCATTAGGTTCAGCTTCATAATCCGTATGCGAATAAAGATGAATGTCCGTTAATTTCTGAAGATCAAGTTTGGTTTGGGCTGATGGTTTCATTGCACCATACTGACCAACCATGTGTTTATCAAGAAAAGCAGGAAAGCGCGATTCCATGCTCGCTGTATTGTAATTCTTTGGAAGCTTTATATAGGTAAAAAATGAATTATTGCCCCAGTTTGTACGCAAATTTTCTTCTCCATATACTGCAGAATCTTTAAGTGTATTGAATGAGATCAGCATATTCGGGTGCATGTGCGCATTTGCTGGAAACGGTTTGTAAATACCTGTAACTTTTACATCAAACTGGTTGTCTGCCCTAAGAACTTTATTTATTGGGTCTTCATCACCAAAATATTTCTTTGCTTCTTCTTGTGTCATCATTATAGAAAAAGGTTCCTGCAATGCAGTTTTTGCATTTCCTTTCAGCACATCAACTGTAAAAACATCAAACAAATTTTCATCAGCAAAATAAACAGTCTGTTCGTTTATAAGTTTTTCTTTATAACGTAATGCAGTATTACCAACACTTAGTAAGCGCGTCATTTTTTCTATCTCGGGAAAATCAGTTGGCAGGTAATAACCAAAAGGCGGAGCAACAGTGCTTAGGTTTAATGACACCTCTTCATTTCCATTATAAAAAGTTCTTGTTACACGATAAACCTGGTCTGCGTTTTTATTATACTTATCATAACTTAATTCATTCAAAATATAAGTAAGAATAAGCAGGCAACATGTTAACCCAATGGTTAAACCAAAAAGATTGATGAAGGAAATAAATTTATACTTCATCAAATTGCGCCATGCAATTTTTAAATGATTTTTTATCATAAAGATGTTTTGTGATGTCTTATTAATTCATCATTATTAAATTCTCAAATTGGCTAAGCAGGTTTCATTCTGTTCTTAAATTTTTTACAGTGTTAGCAACCCCCGCTTTTACAGATTGAAAGCTGATGGTAATTAAAGCGATGAGTACGGCTGAGGTACCTGCCGCTAAAAAAATCCACCAGCTTATTTCAATCCGGTATTTATAATTCTGTAACCAGCGATGCATCATACACAATGCAGCGGCAAAAGATACAATGCATGACACAAAAACAAGTTGTATAAAATCTTTGGATAACATTTTTTAGCTGATTAATTATTCACTTCGTAAACTTCTTACAGGGTTTGCAATGGCTGCTCTTATTGCCTGGAAGCTTACCGTAAATAATGCAACGCATACAACCAACAATGCAGCGCCGGCAAATAACCACCAGCTTATATTAATTCGATACGGAAAAGTCTCCAGCCATTTACCGGCAGCTAAATATGCAAGCGGCGAAGAAATAACTAAAGCTATTATAACAAGCTTTAAAAAATCTCTCGAAAGTATGGTTACCAGGTTATTTACAGATGCGCCCAATACTTTTCTTATTCCAATTTCTTTTGTGCGTTTTTCAGCAGATAAAACAGATAAGCCAAATAAACCGATACATGAAATAAAGATGGTTAGTACAGCACCAAATAATAGTATTTCTTTCCATTTCGCAACAGCTTCATAATCTTTCAAATTCGCATCATTTTTAAACACATAAGAATATGGACTTAGCGGGTAAATTTCTTTAAATGTTGTTTGAATATATTTTAATGCTTCAGTTTGTGTATTCGGTTTTATTTTGATGAAATAAATTCCATATAAATTATCATTCTTCATTGTAAATAATTGCGGGCCTATTTTGTCGTTCAATGAATTATAATGATAATCTTTCACCACGCCAATTACATGATAAATTTCGTTGTTGTTATACCAAAAATTTACAGTTTCGCCAATCGGATTTTTCCATCCTGCCTGTTTTACAAACGCTTCGTTTACAATAACTGACTTTACAGAATCAGCAGGATAATTTTTTGAAAAATTTCTGCCTGCAGTTAAAGGAATTTTTAATAACGGAATATAACTTTCATCAACTGTTTCATATGTAAATTGTATTGTTGAATCAATTGAATTCCTGGCTGCGGTTCCCCATTGGCCACCATTTTTTGCGCTTACACCAATAATGTTCGGATCTTTTATCAATTCATTTTTAAACAAGGCCGCCTGGTCATGTTTAATTTGATCTTTGTTTACAGTGATAAGATTGCTGTCATCATAACCTAACTTTTCTGTAGTTAAATAATTGAATTGTGCATAAATAGTAAATGTGGCAATTATTAAAAATGAAGCCAGCGTAAACTGTAATACAACAAGTGATTTTTGCAGGTAATTTTTTCCTTTGATATTAAAACGGCTGTATAAAGTATCAACGGGTTTATAACCTGACAAAACCAGTGCAGGATAAAACCCTGCCAGCAAACCTGTAACCAAAAACAGGATAATATAACCTGCTATAAGTTTTGCATCGAACAAATAAGAAATAGAAAGCTGTTTATTTGAAAGATCATTAAATACAGGCAATATCAGTTCAACTAAAATAATTGCAAAAACAAAAGCAATTATGCAAAGCAAAAATGATTCACCAAGAAATTGTATGATGAGGCGTTTTCTATTACCGCCAATTACTTTACGAATACCGATTTCTTTGGCACGTTTTACTGACCGCGCTACTGTAAGATTTATAAAATTGATGCAGGCAATCAGTAAAATAAATAATGCAATGCCTGAAAGAATATAGGAATACAAAGGGTTGCTTGCATTGGTTAAACCATTTTGCGCAGACAATTCTGTATTCATGTGCATGTCAAGATATGGCTGCAGAAAATATGTTCCTATAGTGCCGCCGCCGCCATATTTTTCCGTCATTTTTTTAAAAGTCTGCGATGCATCTTTGAGATAAAATCTCTGCATCTCATTGTTAACTGTTTGCTGGCTTGCATTGTCGTTAAGCACTACAAATGTGTTCAGGAAAAAGTTAAACCAATTGTCGTTATTATTTGCATCTTCATCAGATTCTTTTATTGGCACAACTGCGGTGAATTGTATAGATGAATTCTGCGGGCATTTTTTAGCAACACCTGTTACTTTGTATGGCACGAAAGCGCTATCATCTTTCATCATCAAAATCTTACCAACCGCGTCAGTTGTGCCAAATTGTTTCTTTGCAGCATCTTCACTTAATACAATTGAGTTTGGCTCTTTCAAACATGTTTTTGGGTTGCCATGAATTAATGGAAATGTAAATGCAGTAAAAAAAGTTGAATCAACATATAAAAGATCCTGTGCCTGTACGTCAGTACCTGTTTTAATATCCTGCGATCCACTTTGCACGCGCACAAAAGATTTTATACCAGGTATATTTCGCGTAAATCTTGGCCCTTGTAAATAACCGGTATTGCTGCTTTTATATTCTTTACCCTGGTAATTTGATTTTGAAACAATGCGATAAATGTTGTTTACATTTTTATGAAACCTGTCAAAACTTACTTCATCTTTTACATACAACATTATCAGCATGGCACAAGCAAGGCCAATGCTTAAGCCGGCAATATTTATAAAGGAATAAACTTTGTTTCTTGACAGATTTCGCCAGGCAGTTTTTAAATAATTTCTAAGCATACTTTTAATCTTAAAATGTTTTTAGATTCTGTGTCTGGTTAAAATCAAGGACTAAATTGGATTTATTACTCAACCCTTATGCCATTGACAAAACACCTGATAAGCAAAGGTTTCCTTATCTATAAAGCAAAAAAACTGTTCGATATCGAACAGTTGATTGTTGCAAAACGAACACTTCTAATTTAGTTGAAGTTTAAAATTTGTATAGCACTTCTAAAATATATTAGCGCATATTTTGTTATGAAGAATGATTCGCGATATTACTTATCTGCCAACTCAATCCATACAGGTGCATGATCACTTGTTTTTTCCCATCCGCGTACGTAGCTGTCAACGCCTGCAGCAACAAGACGTTTATCAAGCTTGGGACTTAATAAAAAATGATCAATTCTTAAACCTGCATTTCTGCCAAATGCATTACGGAAATAATCCCAGAAAGTATAAATCGTTTCATCAGGATAAAGCTTACGTATTGCATCTGTCCAGCCTTGCGAAAGCAGTTTATGAAATGCTTCGCGTGTTTCAGGTCTGAACAATGCATCATCAACCCAACGTTCAGGTTTATAAACATCTTTTTCAGTTGGCATTACATTATAATCACCAGTTAATACAACTGGATTTCCTGATGCAAAAAGTTGTGCAGCATGAAGCGTTAACCGTTCAAACCATTTTAATTTATAATCGAATTTTGGACCTGGTGCAGGATTACCATTTGGCAAATAAAGACAACCAACAATTACATTATTAACTTCTGCTTCAATGTAGCGGCTGTGTAAATCTTCAGCATCGCCGGGAAGTCCCCGCCTTCTTTCTTTTGGTTGCGTACCACGCGCTAATATTGCAACACCATTCCAGCTTTTTTGTCCGTGCCAAATAGCATTATAACCAGCTTCTTCAATTGCCGGCAATGGAAACTTTTCTTCCGGCGCTTTAAGTTCCTGCAAGCAAACTACATCGGGTTTTGATTCCTGCAACCAACGCAGCAGCACTGGCAATCTTCCATTAACTCCGTTTACATTATAAGTGGCTATTTTCATAAAAAGAAAATTATATGATTATGTGTATCGAAAATAATTCTTAACAAAGCTATGTTTCGAAAATACATTTTTATAGTTAAGTTTATTTGGTGAATACTATAATAAAAGTTCTTGATAATAAAATTGATGTAAGCATCGAAGATCATATCATTCGCATAACAAATAACGATGCACTTACAAATTTACTAACTTACGATACGGAGGCAAGAACGGCGCAATTAGTTCACTCAATTAAAGTTGCTTATTATAAATTGTTCAATAAAAATTTAGAGGTTTCTGATACTTCTATGATTGTTGAAATTTGGGGACATGTTTATACAGAAAAGTTTGCAGATGCAGTTAAATCTGCTACTTCATTTAAACTTATTAATAAGCTTGCAGAAAAAATAATTGAGCGTTGTGGAATAATTGATATTGGAGAACGTGCTTATGATTACAATCGTTTTGTGTGGGATGGTTTGGCTCATGCAAAATCAATAATCGCAAAATTTTTACCAGGTAATTCAGGTGAATTAAAAAAATAATTTTCCTGAAGCTTAAATACTTTTTTCAAGCATGCTAAATTCAAGATGCATTTTAGGAATACCAAACCGTGGATCGTTTTCAGGAAAAGGTCTTTTAATACCCGTATCACAATATCCATGTTTTTTATACCAGTTAATCAGTTCGGTTCTAACTGAAATAACGCCCATAAAAACTGCTTTACAATTTCTTTTACGTGCCTCATCTTCTGATGCTGAAAGCAAAACTTTGCCAATTCCTTTGTTTTGTAATGTAGGCGAAACAGTAAGCATTCCAACATACATTTTATCATCTTCCTGTTTTAAATAAACACAGCCCGTAATTTTATTATCTTCTTCATATTTTAAGATGATAGAATCAGTATGATCAATTATTTCTTTCAGCAATTCTTCATTGGTGCGAATGCCATCAACAAAATCAGCTTCTGTTGTCCATCCTTTTTTCGATGCTTCGCCACGATAAGCACTGTTCACAAGAATATTTAATGCGGCAATATCGTTTTCGTTTGCAAGTTTAACCATGTAATATTGTATAGTGTTATAAAATAAATCTGCGATGTCTTTATCACATAAAAATAATTAAATGAGCACAACAAAACTTAACCGTTCGCTTGGTTTGCGGCTGGTTGTGGTAATTGTTATTGGAAACATCATCGGTTCCGGTGTATATAAAAAAGTAGCCCCAATGGCTGCTGAGCTGCATTCATCAGGTTGGGTGCTTGTATGTTGGATTCTTGCCGGCATTATAAGTTTGTTTGGCGCTTTATGCAATGCAGAGGTTGCAGGTTTATTGGCTGATACAGGCGGCGAATATGTTTATTATCAAAAAATATACAATAAGTTTTTTGCTTTTTTATTTGGATGGAGTTTGTTCACGGTTATACAAACTGCAGCCATATCTGCGTTGGCGTATGTGTTTGCAGAATCATTAAACAGCGTTGTGCACTTACCTGATGTACTACCATCATTAGCTACATTAAGTATTGGTGGTGTGTTCTTTCCTTTTGCAGATTTGAATGTGAAACTGATTGCAATTCTTCTCATCGTAATCCTCACCTGGATAAATACAAAAGGTATTAAAACCGGCGCTGGTGTAAGCATGGCAATTTTATTGTTGGTGTTTGGAAGCATATTCACCATAATCGCATTTGGATTAACAAGCAGCGCTGCAGATTTTAGTCGTTTACAAATGCCAACTACCAATAATCAACCGATAACAATAAGTGCAATATTTACTGCGATGCTTGCTGCATTTTGGGCGTACCAGGGTTGGGCTTCTGTAGGTTACGTTGGTGGTGAAATTAAAGATGCGAAACGAAATCTTCCAAGAGGAATTGCCATTGGAATTTTTACCATTATTGTTTTATATCTTTTAGTAAACACAACATATCTTTCTTTATTATCCGTTTCGCAATTAGAAGCTGTTTATAATGCCGGAAATAAAATTGCTGCAATTGAAGCAGTAAAAAGTTTTTGGGGAAACAATGGTGCATTATTCATATCTATTTTAATTCTTGTAACAACATTGGGTTGTTGCAACGCAACAATTTTAGCAAGTTCAAGACCTTATTTTGCAATGGCTAACGAAGGATTATTTTTTAAAAAAGTTGCTAAGCTTAATAACAAACAAGCGCCGGTTTATTCGTTGATTTATCAATGTGTTTGGGCTTGCATTCTTGTGTTGTCCGGCACATTTGATCAGCTAACCGATATGATAATTTTTGCTGTGTTTATTTATTATGGTGCAACAACTTTAGGCGTATTTATACTTCGTAAAAAAATGCCGGATGCACCACGGCCTTATAAAGTTTGGGGTTACCCGGTTGTGCCCGCAATTGTTGTTATTTTCTGTGTAATATTAATTGTAAATACGGTTTTTAGTCGCCCAAGAGAAGCTGGTATTGGTGTCATATTAATGCTTACAGGCGTGCCTATGTATTGGTGGTTTACAAGAAAGAAGATATAGTTTAAAAATTCATTAATTTATTCTTTTTTTCATTTAAAAAAGTTTACAGGCATCTTTATTGTTTCTAATAATAAAACATTCTATGCCATATTTTAAAACTAAGAGCAATAGCGAAAATCTGCAAATATTTTATGAAGATCTTGGTGACAATAATACAATAATATTTGTAAGCGGCTGGCCACTTTCACATCAAATGTGGGAATACCAAATGACACCTTTGCGTGAACTTGGATTTCGTTGTATAGCTTATGACAGGCGCGGCTTTGGGAAATCAGATCAATCGTTAAAAAATTATGGTTATGATGCACTTGCTGATGACCTGAAAGATCTTATTGACGAAACCGGCGCTGATAATATAACGCTTGTTGGTTTTTCGATGGGCGGCGGAGAAGTTGTGCGTTATTGCAGTAAGTATAATTGTGAAAAGATCAGCAGGATTGTATTGGTAAGTTCAATCGTTCCTTACATGCTGAAAACAGATGATAATTCTGAAGGTGTGCCATTAGAAATGTTCCAGGAATTTGATCAGCAAATACGAAATGACAGGCCCGCGTTTTTAGAAACGTTTGGCAAACAGTTTTACGGAGTTGGTTTTTTATCACATCCTGTAAGTTCAGGAATTTTGGAGTGGACTAATTCTCTTGCTTTCACAGCTTCGCAAAAAGCAACGCTAAGCTGTATGAAATCTTTTTCACAAACAGATTTCAGAAGCGAGCTTTCTTCCATAAAAGTTCCAGCATTAATTATTCATGGTGATAGCGATAAAACAGTGCCTGTAAAAGCAACAAGTGAGCAAGCTGCTGCATTAATTCCAGGCGCATTATATAAAGTATATGAAGGTGCACCGCACGGTTTGTTTTTTACCAATAAAGAAATGCTTAATATGGATTTAGTTTCGTTTATTACTTCAGGTAATGTGAATATAAATATGATGTATGAAAACGTAGATATTTTGCCAAGCAACGAAGCATTGGTAACATGAGAAGAATGGGAATAAATAAATTGAATAACATCATAAAAACTGCTTAAAAGCTGAAAAGCATTTAAGCAGTTTTTATTTTGAATGATATTTCACTAAACCATCCATCGGTTGTTTTAAAACTATGCCTAATTCCATTTCATAACTATTGCACAACGCTTTTAAAACATCTTTAAAACCATAAGCAACGCTGCCCGTAAAATGAATCGGGTATAACCAGCTCTCTGCATATTTTCTTAAATGAATAAAGAAAAAATCATTCAATCCATCTTCAATAATATTTTCAACTATATAATGGCCGCGGTTTTCTGCAAGAAATAATGCAAACGAAGCAAGATAACGGTTTGGTTGTGGTTGCTTATATACATGCATAAAAATTTCATCGGCAGTTGTATTATATTTCTTATTAAAATCAAGCATCAGTTCTTCATCAAATGTATTATACAAAAAATGTTGAATTACTTTTTTGCCGAGATAAGCGCCACTGCCTTCATCACCCAAAACATAACCAATACCCGGGCTGTTTTTTAAAATTTTTTTGCCGTTATAATAGCAGGAATTGGAACCTGTACCCAATATACAGCAAACACCTTTTTCATTTTTACTTAAAGCCCTTGCACTGCCCAGCAAATCAGTTTCAACTTCAACTGCAGCGTTTGGAAAAAGTTTTTTTAATACAGTGTGTAAAGATTTTTTATTGGCATTATTTTTTAAACCCGTTCCATAAAAAAAAATATTTTCTACGATTGAATTTTTAATCTTTGGCAGCAATTCTTTTTCTAATAAAGATTGTATTTGTCCGCCATTTAAAAAATAGGGGCTAATGCCGGTGGTAATAATTTTTTTCTTTTTTTTATCTTCTATTAAACACCATTCGCATTTGGTGGAACCACTGTCTGCTATTAATACTTTTGCCATTATTTACGTTTAACAAAAAACAATTAACACTAATTACGATATTCGTGTTTTCGCATCAAGATACAAAGAGAAAAACTTATGGTAAGGAAAAAAGTTCAGGTTTGGTTGCCGCTCATTTTCGCCATTGTGATGGCTTTTGGTATGATTATCGGTTATAAACTCCGTCAGAATACTACCGGCGGTGATTCATTTCTTCATAATTCAACAACAACGCCTTTGCAGGAGGCTGTAAGCCTTATTCAAAATAAATATGTTGATAATGTAAACATGGATAGTTTAGAAGCGCCTGCAATTAATGGTTTGCTCGATCATCTTGATCCGCACTCTGTGTTTATTCCGGCACAGGATCTTGATGCAATGAATGAAGATTTGCAAGGAAATTTCCAGGGTATTGGCGTTGAATTTCAAATAATAAATGATACCGTGAATGTAATGAATGTGATACCTGACGGGCCATCATTTAAAGCGGGTGTTGAAATTGGTGATAAAATAATCGGTGTAAATGATTCAATAAATTTAACCGGTAAAAATATATCCAGTGATGATGTGCGCAAACAATTGCGCGGCGCAAATGGCTCTGATGTTTTGATTGCTGTTGTACGCGGAAAATCAATACAAAAAATAAAAATTACAAGAGGCATTATACCATTGTATTCTTTAGATGCAGCTTACATGCTTAACAGCACAACAGGTTACATTAAACTGAATAAATTTTCTGAAACTACTTACCAGGAGTTTATGCGGGCGATGGAGAAATTGCAGAAACAAAGCATGCAAAAATTAGTACTTGACCTGCGTGATAATGGTGGTGGAATTGCAGACCAGGCAACAAATATTGCAGATGAATTTTTAGACCAGGATAAGCTGATTGTTTATATGCAGGGTGAGCATTTTCCCAAGGCAGAAACGCGTTGCAGCAAAGATGGTGTTTTTGAAAAAGGAAAATTAGTTGTTTTGGTTGATGAGACTTCAGCATCTGCCAGCGAAATACTTGCCGGAGCTTTGCAGGATTGGGACAGAGCAACTATTATTGGCAGAAGAACTTTTGGAAAAGGTTTGGTGCAGCAACAATTTAATTTGTCTGATGGCTCTGCAATGCGTTTAACAGTTGCACGCTATTATACTCCTCTTGGAAGAAATATTCAGAAGCCTTATGATAAAGGAAAAGAACAATATGAACAAGAACTGGTGAACCGCTTTCACGATGGCGAATTGGTTGTTGGCGATACATCAAAACCTACAGGCAAGGCATATAAAACGCCTGCCGGGCATTTGGTATATGGCGGCGGCGGTATTACGCCTGACATTTTTGTTCCATTTGATACCACATCACAACCGCAGGCTGTAATTGAATTATTTTCAAAAGGAACTATCAGGAATTTTGTTTACAACTATTACATCGAACATAAAAATCAATTGCAACAATATAAAACACCACAGCAATTTTATCAGCAATTTAATATTGGTGAAAACGAATGGAATGAGTTGCAAAACTTTGCTGTAAAAGATTCCGTAGATATTCAGCATATAAATGATAATGAAAAAACTTTTGTAAAACAGCAGATGGAAACTTTGCTTGCAAGGCAAATCTGGCGCAGCGAGGGTTATTATGAATTAAGCAATGCTGATGACCCGATGATAAAAAAAGCACTTACTGTTTTGCAGTAACAGGTGCAGCGCAGATTATAAGTATATTCATACAAAAAGATTGATTAGAAAATCTACCATACAACTGCTGCGCATTCCTTTTTCTTTTTTCTTAATGCCTGTTTTTTCGTTTGCTCTGTTTTTTGTAAATGATATTAACATTACAAATGCGGCGCTACTGTTTTTCATTATTCATATTCTCGTATATCCATCAAGCAATGGTTATAATAGTTTTATGGACAGAGACACAACAAGCATTGGCGGAATAGAAAAACCTTTACAACCAACCAACCAATTATTTCTTTTTACTGTTATTATGGATGTGCTGGCAGTTTTGCTTGCGCTGATTATTTCACCGCTTACAGCAGCGTGTATTTTTATGTATATATTTTTTTCAAGATTGTACAGCAACAGGCAAATACGATTAAAAAAATATCCAATAATTGGTTACCTAATTGTAATTCTTAACCAGGGTGGATTAATTTTCTTTACGGTGTTTAAAGCCGCAAACGAAAATGCAAATCAGAGTGCGCCATTATTGGGAATTATTTGTGCCACATTATTAATTGGCGGCTTCTATCCTATCACACAAATATATCAACACAAAGAAGATGCTGCTGATAAAGTAAAAACTATCAGCATGATGCTCGGCATAAAAGGAACATTTATTTTTTGCTCGTTTATTTATGCAATTGCATTTGGATTATTGTTCTTTTATTTCAGCTCAATAAAACATTTATTATGGTTTATTATTCTTATACTATTTTTTTTACCTGTACTCATATATTTTACGGTATGGTTTTTACAGGTGAATAGGAAAACAAGCAATGCAGATTTTAAACACACAATGCGCATGAACAAAATTGCATCCGTTTGTACCAACTTAGCTTTCATCACATTATTAATATTACACCAGCTTGACTGAAATTATTTCGATAGGAACTGCCGTACCACAGCATAGCTTTAGCCAAAGAGATGTGATACCTATGATGCAAAAGATTTATGGGCTTGATGCAATTGAAGCCCGCAAGCTGGCTTTTATGTACAGGCAAAGTGATATTGAAACACGCTACACTGTTCTTTCTGATTATACTCAGCCAGATGAAAAAAACTGGAATTTTATTTCTGCTGATTTGAATGCGCCAATGCCTAATCTTGATGAACGCATGAAGATTTATAATCGTGAAGCTTTGCCACTTTCAATTCTTGCAATAAATGATTGTTTAAAAGATAATGTTTCACCAAAAGATATTACACATATAATAACTGTAAGTTGTACAGGAATGAGTGCGCCCGGCCTTGATCTGCAGATTGCAGAAGCAATGGATATGAGGCCTGAAATTTTCAGAACATCGGTAAATTTCATGGGCTGTTATGGCGCGGTGCATGCATTAAAGCTTGCTAAACTTATTTGCGACAGCACACCAAATTCAAATGTATTAATTGTTGCTACAGAATTTTGCACTATTCATTTTCAAAAAGAATATACACCCGACAGTGCATCCGGAACAATACTTTTTTCAGATGGCAGCGCCGCAGTTTTAATTTCAAACTGCATCCAGTCAGAAAAAAAATTACAACTCACTGATTTTTATTCAAAGGTTGCATACAAAGGAAAAAAAGATATGGCCTGGGAATTAAGTCATCGTGGTTTCATCATTACACTCAGCAGTTATATTCCTGATTTAATTGAGCAGGATATTGCCGCATTGGTGCAGGAAGCAACACAACATTCAGGCTTATCAATAAAAGATGTTACACATTGGTGCATTCATCCTGGCGGCAAAAAAATATTAAGTGCTATAAAAAAACAATTGAATTTAAGTGATGAAAACATGCGTTTTTCAAAAGATATTTTAAGTCGTTTTGGCAACATGTCTTCACCAACAGTTTTATTTGTATTGAAAGAAATTTTAGAAAGCCTTGACGATAAACCAGCAACTATTTTTGGTACTGCCTTCGGTCCCGGCTTAACTATGGAAACATTTTTATGCACGAAGCAATAAATCTGCGGCATCGTTCTTACAAAAAAGAATTACTGGATAAAGATGATATTCCGTTTACAGATATACGCCGGAATATGCAGGAATTAAATACTATCAATACATGGTTAGGCGGGCACGCGATTACACTTGCAGGTTTTAAAAAGTTACTTCAAAATAAAAAATCAATTCATGTTTGCGAAATAGGTTGCGGCGATGGAAATAATTTATTTCAACTATATAAATGGTGCAAAAAAAATAAAATTGAATTTAGTTGTACGGGCATTGATATAAAACCTGAATGTATTGAAACAGCAAAAAAAGATTATGTAATTGAAAACGCAATTTGGTTTGCGCAGGATTATAAAACAGTTACTTTTAAAACAAAGCCTGATATAATTTTTTCAAGTTTATTCTGTCATCATTTTGAAGATGTTCAATTAATTTACCAATTGCAATGGATGAAGCAAAATTCAACAATTGGATTTTTTATAAACGATCTGCAACGCAACTGGTTTGCGTATCATTCCATAAAAATTATAACTCAATTTTTTTCAACTTCTTATCTTGTTAAGAATGATGCGCCGTTAAGTGTTGCACGTGGTTTTCATAAAAAAGAATGGATAAGATTATTGAATGAAGCAGGTATAAAAAATTATATGGTTGATTGGAAATGGGCTTTTCGATATTTGATTATTTGTGATAAAGCAGAGCCTGTAAAAACTTGAAAAGCGTTTAATAAAATAGTGATAAAATTTAGCAGGTTTCCGGAACGTCATTTCGACGATAGGAGAAATCTCTTAAATAATTTTTGAAATTATTATGAAGTAGAGATGTCTCGTTACTCGACATGACGTTCAAAGATGTTTACATTTCCTCAACATCGTTAAATCATGCAGCAAACAGATTATGATATTGCAGTTATTGGCGGCGGGCTTGCAGGTTTATCGCTTGC
>JBDUBY010000338.1:0-5407 GCA_040003735.1 Parafilimonas sp. | reverse complement strand
TTGCAAAATGGTTACAGCATGTATATCAGCTACAGTGATCAGCGTGAGCTTAATTTTGGAACTGATGTAAGCAAGCAACAATTTTTCAGGCCGGATAGTCTTTTCTCCATTCGAAAAGCAGTAAAGGCAGAAGTAAATTATATATACAGGCCGGGTTTGCGCTTCAGGCATATTTTTAAACTTGGATATATGCATGAAGCTATTGCCGATACAATTCTTGCGCTTAATAAAAATTATTTTGCAGATGGAAAAACAAAAGAATCTTTTCCTTATTTTGGATATACGTTGCGTTATTCAAATGCAGATTATAATATTTATCCTACCAAAGGTTTTATGTCTGATGCAAGCATTCTGCATCGCGGCATCAGTGCAAGCATGAACTTAACACAGTTTCAAATTATAAGCACATATACACTTCCTGTTCTGCCAAAAACACAAATACAATTTAAAGAGGGCGCTATTTTAAATCTTCCTTTCAAACAACCATTTTATAATAAAACCATGTTTGGTTATGGAGGCATTTTTATGCATGGATATGAATATTACGTTGTAGATGGAGATGTTGGTGTTGTTGGCAGAGCAACGCTGCAGCATGAAATATACAGTACTGTGCGAAGCGTTGGCCAAAATTCAAAAAAGCAATTAGATATTCCTTTTAGATTTTTTGCGAAGCTGTACGGAGATGCTGGTTATGCTTACGATAAAAATCCGGGTAACAGTGTACTCAACAATAAACTTTTACATAGCTGGGGTTTGGGAATTGATATGGTTACAGCGTACGATCTTGTGTTCAAATTTGAATACTCATTTAACCAATTGGGTGGAAATGGTTTGTTTCTTCATATAGCAACAGATTTTTAATTTATACACTACAAATTTTTTTAGGCATTATCTTTATTAATGTTAATGAGCACCTGGAAATTTCCATTAGTAAAATATGAACCTGAATTATCTTAAGTGAAATGCGTAAGGATGATGATCGTTAATAAAAAAATATTTCAAAAGCGTTTCATCCGGCAAACGAACACACAAACAATACACAGATGAAAGTAGCTATTTACAGCCGCGGAAATGACCAGGAATTAAGAAACGAACTGGATGAGCTTGTGACTAAACTAACAGATAATAAAATTGAAGTAGTTCTGCATTTTTCTTTATCCAGGTTTATCAGGTCTGAAAATAATAAACTCATACATTTTTTTTCAGGGCATGAAGAATTAAACAGTTCAGTTGATTTTTTGATAAGCCTTGGCGGCGATGGAACTATATTGGATACCGTTACATTGGTACGCAATAAAAATATTCCCATAATTGGTATTAATTATGGAAGACTTGGTTTTTTAGCAAGCATAGGTAAAGATGAACTTAGTGTTGCTGTTGATGCATTGATAAACAGGAGATATGTGGTTGATAAAAGAGCGCTTATTCATTTGGATGCAAATGTTGAGCTGTTTGGCGATGCACCTTTTGGGCTGAATGAATTCTCCATTCATAAGCGTGATATTTCGCCCATGATAAAAATCAACACATATCTTAACGGGGAATTTTTAAATACATATTGGTGTGATGGTTTAATTGTAGCAACGCCCACAGGTTCCACCGGTTATAATATGAGTTGTAACGGGCCGATCGTTTTTCCCGAAGCTGCAAGTTTTGTAATTACACCGGTTGCGCCGCATAATCTTAATGTAAGACCTATTGTAATTCCTGATTCTTACATTCTTTCGTTTGAAGTAGAAAGCAGGAGCGATGAATATATTTGTGCAATGGATGCACGTCGCGAAATAGTGCATAAAGATGTACAGCTTGCAATAAAAAAAGAAGCGTTTTCAATTAATCTTATACGGTTAAATGAAAATAATTTTCTTTCTACTTTGCATAGTAAATTAACCTGGGGATTAGATAAAAGAAATTAAGCTTTGAGTTAATTAACTATCAACACAAGAAATTAGTACTGTTTTGCGTTATTCAGGTAATCTTTAAACAACAATGAGTATAAGAAGCGTTTTTCTTTTTATTTTCCTTTTTACCGGATGTTTAAGTTATGGCCAATACACAACATTGTACGACAGCTATAAAAATGAAGGAGAATTTGGTGTAGCCATTGGCGGCGCTCATTATTTTGGAGATTTGAATACAACTGCTGCGCTCAATCGTCCAAAATTTTCAGGTGGCATATATTTTATTAAACAGTTTAATAATTATATTGGGCTGCGCATTGCGGGCGATTATGCATTTTTAGCATATAGCGATGTTTATAGTAAAAATCAAACACAGCAAAGGCGCAATCTTAGTTTTAATACCAATATTTGGGAAGTTTCTTTAAGTGGTTATTTTAATTTTTTCAGATTTATTCCAGGCGTTTCCGGTTATAAATTCACACCTTATCTTTCTTTAGGCGCAGGCGTTTTTTCCTACGATCCTTATGCTTACTTGCAGGGTTCAAAATATTATTTAAGGCCGCTTGGTACAGAGGGTCAGAATGTTGATTCTGCCAAAAAACAATACGGAGATATGGCGGTTTGTATTCCGTTTACAGTTGGGTTTAAATACAGTATCAGCGAAAGCATGAATGTTTTTGCTGAAATTGGTTACCGCTTTACCACTACAGATTATTTGGATGATGTAAGTACAAATTATGCAGGCCCGCAGGCTTTTATTTTAACGCATTCTGATGGTACACAGGAAGTGGAATCTCCCGCTTATTACTTACAGGATCGCAGTTATGAAACAGGAGCCCCAATTGGTGTAAAAGGAAGACAACGCGGCAACAGCTCACAAAAAGATGCTTATGTTATGTTTCATGTTGGTGTGTCTTTCAATATAACTTCTTATAAATGCCCTACAGCAAAAGCAATAGATCCTTCCATGCTTCATTAATGAATTTTCTGTTTATTAAATCTTAACGTAAGCTTATTGTTATTTATTAAATTTGTGCCTGATTAATAATTGTGCCTGATTTAAGAAATGATATTGACCTTACAAAATTGCCTAACCATATAGCAATAATTATGGATGGCAACGGGCGTTGGGCAACAGAAAAAGGCCATGATCGTTTGTACGGGCATTATCATGGTGTGGAAAGCGTTCGTAATATTTTAGAAGGCTGCGCAGAATTAAACATTCCTTACCTCACATTATATGCATTCAGTACAGAAAACTGGGACAGGCCAAAAGATGAAGTGGATGGTTTGATGGAATTGTTGGTAGATACCATTCGTAAAGAAGTGGTAACACTCAATAAAAATAATATCAAGCTTCATGTAATTGGCGACATGCATACATTACCAGTTCTTGCCCGCAAAGAATTAGAAGAAGCACTGCTGGAAACAAGTCATAATAATAAATTCAATCTTATACTGGCACTTAGTTACAGCAGCCGCTGGGAATTATTAAATGCAGTAAAAAATATTGCTATCGATGTTAAATCCGGGGAGTTACCAATTGAAAATATAGACCAGGATACAATACAGAAATATCTTAGTACAAGTGAATTTCCAGATCCCGATTTATTGATACGAACAAGTGGCGAGTACCGCATCAGTAACTTTTTATTATATCAATTAGCGTATGCGGAATTATATTTCACATCAACCCGTTGGCCCGATTTCAGAAAAGAAAACTTGTTTGAAGCCATACTGGATTTTCAACGCAGGCGCAGGCGTTTTGGCAAAACGGATGAGCAGATAACACCTAAGCCGGAACAGCTTTTACATTCATGACAGCATTTAACAAACACTTTTAATTATTCAGGCTAATTTGCCCGCTTTTAAAAGCGTGGTGGCTACAACGTACTACTAATCAAAACACACTTTAAAACAATATTACTCCGGATGCGACATTTATGCGCGCTTGCTTTAATTCAAATCATTTGCTTTACAAGCATTCAGCAGGTTAATGCCCAGCAACAGCCACCAATACCAACAGTTTCATCTGATAGTATTCCGGGCCCTTTGGTTCAAAAAGATTCATCAGGCTTAATTCATATAAGCCAGGATACGCTTTCACCTACAACTTCTTTAAATCCTGATCTGCTTAACATATTTAATCAGCCTGTAGCAAAAAAATATAAGATTTCTAACATCACAGTTACAGGCAATAATTATTTCGATCAAAATCTTTTATTATCTATTGCAGGTTTAAATGTTGGTGATGAAGTATCAATTCCGGGTGGTGATAATTTTGCAAAAGCAATTAACAAGCTGTGGTCGCAAAATTATTTCAGCGATGTTGCTATTTACATTACCTCACTTAAAGATAATAGTATAGCGCTTGAAGTACATGTTACAGAAAGGCCGCGCCTTTCAAGATACGATTTCAAAGGTGTGAAAAAAGGCGAGAAGGATGATCTAAAACCTAAAACCGGGTTGGTTATTAATCGCGTAATTACAGAAAATGTTAAGCGTACTTCAGTTGATGCGATAAAGAAATTTTACGCTGATAAAGGTTATCGCAACGCGCAGGTATCGGTTAATGAAATAGCAGATACATCAGGTCAAAACTCTTCTATTCTTGTTTTTAATGTTGACAGAGGCGACAAAGTAAAGATTGCTGAAATAAATTTTTTAGATAACACAATAGGCGATGATAAATTAAAATCGCAGATGAAGGGCACTAAAGAAAAAAGCCATCTTACTTTATTTCCTTCAAAATTCAGAACTGCTTTAGATGACAGTAGCCAGTATAGTTTTCACGATTATATAAAAGACTGGGGGTTTTTATCACCTTCAAAAACAAAAGAAGTAATACAGCCTTATGTAAAAATTAAACCTTTTTCTTCTGCCAAATTTGATGCAAAAAAATATGAAGAAGATAAAGACAAAGTAGTTTCTTATTATAACTCGCTTGGTTACCGTGATGCAGTTATTGGTGATGATACAACAATTACAGCTAAAGACGGCCTTCATATTTACATCCCGGTTGATGAAGGGCATAAATATTATTTTGGAAATATTGCGTTTAGCAATAACACAAAATATTCTGATTCTTTGTTGGTGGCTTTATTAGGAATTAAAAAAGGCGATACTTATAACCGCGATATTCTCGATAAAAAATTAGGGATAACTATTTCACCTGAAGGCGGCGATATAAGCGGCTTATATATGGATGATGGTTATTTATTTTTTCATGTTGATCCTGTAGAAACAGCCGTGTATAACGATACCATTGATTACGACATTAAAATGTATGAAGGCCCGCAGGCAACATTTAAGAACATTAAAATTTCGGGCAACGACAGAACAAAAGAATATGTAATAAGACGCGAACTAAGAACATTGCCAGGAGAAAAATTCAGCCGTACAGATGTTATACGTTCACAGCGTGAAATTGCAAATCTTGGATTTTTTAACCAGGAAAAAATTGTTCCCGATATTGTTCCAGACCAGGATAATGGCACTGTAGATGT
>JBDUBY010000381.1:0-5411 GCA_040003735.1 Parafilimonas sp. | reverse complement strand
CCTCTGATTAACAGTCAGATGCTCTAACCAACTGAGCTATCGAGGAATATTTTTTTGTTCAGGGCAGCAAAAATAAACGTTTTTATATTTTGAACAACTGATTTTTTAAAAGCCTTGTTAAAACATGTATTCTGTTTTATATGGATAACGCTTCTTATATAAAGTTTTTACCTCTTGCACAACAGAATTACGAAGCTTATCAATGTTCTTTTTTTCTATTGCAGAAATAAAAATTGCATGGTTGCCCGTTGCTATTTTCCAGCGTTCCTCCAGCTGCCTTAATATATCGTTTTTTGTATCTATATCAAGCCATTCATCAAACATATTTTTTTCGTATTCATCAATTTTATTGAACACTGTAATTACAGGTTTATCAACTGCCGTTATTTCCTGTAATGTTTTATTAACTGTTGCCATCTGCTCTTCATATCTCGGATGAGAAATATCTACTACATGCAACAATAAATCGGCCTCCCGTACTTCATCTAAAGTGCTTTTAAAACTTTCTATTAAATGATGTGGAAGCTTACGGATAAACCCAACAGTATCGCTTAAAAGAAACGGTGTATTTTCAAAAACAACTTTACGGGTTGTAGTATCAAGCGTAGCAAACAATTTATTTTCTGCAAAAACATCACTCTTGCTTAACAAGTTCATGATGGTGCTTTTGCCAACATTTGTATAACCAACAAGCGACACCCGAATAAATTCACCACGTTCTTTTCTTTGTGTTACAGCTTGCTTGTCAATTTCCTGCAGCCGTTTGCGCAGCAATGTAATTTTATCTCTTACAATACGCCTGTCTGTTTCAATTTCTGTTTCACCGGGGCCTCTTGTTCCTATTCCACCACCAAGGCGTTCCAGGTGTTTCCACATACCACGAAGACGTGGAAGTATATATTGATATTGCGCAAGCTCAACCTGTGCTTTTGCTCTTGCAGTTTTAGCGCGGCGGGCAAATATGTCAAGAATAAGATCGCTGCGGTCAATCGTTTTTACGTCAGTAATTTTTTCAATATTGGTTATTTGCGATCCGCTTAATTCATCATCAAAAATTATTATGTTGGCGGGATGTGTTTTAAGATATGCTGCTACTTGTTCCAGTTTGCCTTTTCCAATAAAAGTTTTACTATCTGGTTGCGCTAATTTTTGAGTGAATTTTTTTATGGTAGTTGCTCCCGCTGTTTCTGCAAGAAAAGCAAGCTCATCAAGGTTTTCCAACACTTCATGTTCTGTTTGATTTTTTTGCACTACACCAATAAGCAATGCCTTTTCTTCAGCGTTTATCTGTTGTTTAATATCAATCAAAATATTATACTGATTTTGTTTGAAAGAGAATATCAGTATGCAAATTAAAGACCACTTAAGGTTAATCCAATAGAAATTGGATGTATTGCAGGCCCGGTGCCGGTTTTTAAAAACTCTGTTACCTGGTATGATGCATCTAAAGAAATATGGCCAAAACCAATACGACCTGTAGCAGCAACACGGGTGGAATTGATAAATCTTTTATCAGATTCTTTTTGAATATAATTTTTATCATAAATCGAGTTGCCACTTGAATCAATAAAATTTTTACCTTTTGTATGTGCACTTAACAGAAAGCCACCTTTAAGGCCAAGCGCCGCTTTAAAACCTTTATCTGGCTGAGCAGGATTACCTGAAAAACGCAATTCAAGAGGCACTTCAAGAAAACTTGTTGTTAATTTGAATTTATCAAAATGATTTGCTGATGTAACGTTTGTAAAAGGCAGCGTTGCCGTATTCGACTTAAGATTTATATAGGTATTTGAAAAAAAGATATTACTTGTTCCAAAACCAATTCCAAGCCCAATACTAAAATGAGGATTTGCCTGAAAAGGTTTGTCCAACATAATATATGCATTAAAATGCCTTGAAAATCCTGATACATTAAGACTGTCAGGAACACTCGGCCACGCATCAACTCCATATTGAATTAAAAAATGATCATTGGCACGAGTACTTAAATCAAGCTTTGACCAATCATTTTTTACTGGTGTAGTTGGTGGCGTATATACTGAATCAACCTGCGATTTTGCAATAACAGAAGCAGTTATAAGAACAAGCAACAGGAAATATCTTTTCATTAGATGCGTTATTTAATGTTATTGCGATTTTTTTGGTTTTGATAATCTGGTTTATTATACCAGATAATTACTTTTTTATGATGCGGACAAAAATAAACGAATTCATTCTACACAAGCGGTTAAAATAACGCAAAATAAATTAGCGCAAAGTTCAGGCTATACTAAAACAGATTAAACTTATGTTTTTGATTTTAAATTATTATTTTCACATTCATATACCGTACTCAAATTAAATTATATCTACAATGAAAATATTGGTTGCCGAAGACGATGTAATTATGCTTGCATCTATAACACAGCAGCTTAAGCAGGAAGGGTTTACTGTTACAACGGCTAATAATGGCCGTGAGGCTATGCAACTTTTTGAAAAAGACATTCCTGATCTTGTAATTACAGACATTATGATGCCATTCACTTCTGGCCTGGAATTCATTAATGTGATTCGCAGTTATTCAACCGAAATTCCTATAATTGTTTTATCTGCAGTAGATGAAGAAGATACAGTTTTGGAAGCTTTTAATTTAGGTGCAGATGATTTTTTAACTAAACCTGTGAAACCCGGTGAATTATCAATACGCGTAAAACGCCTTTCTAAAAAAAGCGGCAAAAAAATCTGAATTAATTAATTTTTTCTATTCCAATACATTTTGTGTGGCTTGAAAATTGAAATGTTCATAGTATGAAACATTTAATTTTCGCAGGTTTAATTCTATCAGTTTTAGCATGCAGGTCTAAAATGCCATCAGCCACATTTGTAAAAGATTCAACTTCACGCATAGTTGCAATAATTGATACTTCAACTATTGAAGGCACGTGGAAATTGATGCCTGTATTAACTTCAGATACTGCTGCCGGTAAAATTCCTGAAATAAATTTCGATTTGAAAACCAGCAGGTTTTCAGGCAACTCAGGTTGTAATGCAATGAGCGGAACATTTATTTTGAAACAAGACGCTTTAAGTTTTAATGAAAATATTATTTCAACAAAAATGGCTTGCTTAGGTTATAACGAAAAAGCATTTTTTGAAAATCTTCTCAGAACAAATCGTTATGAAATTAAAAATGGTGTTTTACAACTTATGTACAATACAACAATACTTTCAAAATGGGTAAGACATACTGATAGTACAGTTACCAAACAAATATGAGTCGATATGAAAAATTAAACAACATAACAGTTTAAAATAGTTTTGAGTTTATAAAATCCCGATAGTTAATGCTCGGGATTTTTTTATGCTTTTAATTTGGCAACCATTTAGTAAACACAGCAGTTTTCTTTTTAAATATTTATTATGAAGAAAAGAATTATTAAACCTGCTTTAATTTTATGTGTATTAACAGTGCTTGCAATTACAAGTTTTTATGCATGCAGTAAAAGTGGAAGCAGTTACGGAAACGGAGGCGGAAACGGTACAGGCAACACAGTATCAATAAAGAACTTTGCATTTTCTGTTAGCTCATTAAGTGTTGCAAAAGGAACAGCTGTAACATGGACTAATAATGATGCCACAACACATACCGTAACTGCAGACGACGCAAGTTTTGATAGCGGCAATATTGCGCCGGGTGCAACTTTTTCACACACATTTTCTACGGCAGGTACAGTTGCTTATCATTGCAGCATTCATACAAATATGAAAGCAAATGTTGTTGTAGCGAATTAGAATTTTTGCTAATTGAAATATCAGCTGTACAAGTGAGTGACACAACCGTGCTTCATTGAAATGCTGAAGCTCGTTACCAAAAAATTATTTACCTATTTTGTAATACCGTATTTGGTTTTATAACGTTCGTACAATTGTTTTTGTTTATTATCAAGATTTAACTGGCGGCCTTCTAAAAATGCATAAGAGATATTACTTGTTCGTATATCAAGAAGGTCGCCATCACTTACAATTATGTTGGCATCTTTATTTTTTTCAAGTGATCCGGTTTGCTGATCAATGCCTAAAATTTTTGCAGCGTTTAATGTAATTGCAGTAAGCGCCTGTTCTTTTGTTAAACCGAAACCAACGGCAACACCTGCATTAAACATAAGATTGCGGCCGCGGTTCATGTCATCAAAATCATTGATGCAATACGTAACGCCGGCCTGTTGTAATTGATATGGAAGTTTTGCATACGTATCAACATCATCATCCTGCATTACGGGAAGATTATGCATTTGATTTAAAATAACGGAGATGTTGTTTTGCTTTAAATAGTCTTCAATTTTATTGCTTTCTGTGCCGCCGACGATTACTGTTTTAAAACCAAATTCTTTTGCAAATTCAACAGCAATCATCATTTCATTCACCATTTCGCAATGCACAAAAAATGTTTGTGTTTGATTGAACAGGCCTTTTACAGATTCAAACTTTATATTAGTTGTTGTGTGTGTTGATTGATTAAGATAAGCTTTTGCATCGCGGAAAAATTTACGTACGTTATCAATTTGATCGTAAGCGTTTTTTAATACTTTATCAGCATCATTATTTTCTGACACCGGAGCCAAAGAAGGCATGCGAAAATGAATGCCGTTATCCATTTTATATACAGCATCTTCCCAATTCCAACCATCTAATTGCATAACAGATGAAGTGCCGCTGAGTATGCCGCCGTTTGGAACTATATTGGCTAATAAAATTCCGTTGCTGCGAACAGTATTTATAATTTTTGAATCGGTATTATACGCAACAAGTGAACGTACATCGGGATTTAGTTCTCCAAGTTCATATTCATCATGTTCAGAACGTATTGCCTGTATTTCTTCCAAACCAATGTTGCTATCTGTGAGAATTAAGCCGGGATAAATTTGTTTGCCTGTACAATCAATAACTTTCGCATTGCTAAGATCAACTGATTTGCCAACAGCAATAATTTTTCCGTTTGAAAAAACAATTGTTGCATCATCAATTACATCGCCATTGCCAACATGAATGGTTGCGTGCGTTAATGCAATTGTTTGCGTTTGCATAGGTCCAGGAAGCACATTGGCTTGTGAAAAACAAGCATTAATTATATAAAAGCTAAATATTGTTATAATTATTTTTTTCATTTCAGTTTATTTAAGTTTAAATTATTGCCCATCTTCACTTTCAACTTTCGCATCAAAAGTCATTACTGCCGGTTGTGTTTTTGCGCCGCCTTTCTTTGCTTCAAGCATTTTTTGTATCAACCGGTTTCTTTCTGAAGCTATATAAATACGTTGAGTTGAATCGCGTTGCCTGTCGTAATATTCAATGCCATCAACAAAAGTTTTTTGTGCAGTTGCATAAACACTTAATGGATTATTATTCCATAAAACAATATCTGCATCTTTACC
>JBDUBY010000199.1:0-18325 GCA_040003735.1 Parafilimonas sp. | reverse complement strand
ATAAAGGCTGTTACATTTCGCAACAGCCTTTGCTTTTATCATAAATTAATTAAACCATATTTAATTAACTCTTTGCATTACAGAGAAATTTCCTGATAAACTACTTCCAAATGGATTATAGATATCATGCCAAGTCGCATCACTTATTTTTCCATCTTTTGAAAACTTTCCAGTTATACCTTGAATTACAGATGGTGTGGTAAAGGTTGCGATGGTTCCTGTAAATGTACTATCTGGCGCTAACTCCCAAGTGCCTTTTTGGTAGGTTGTATCACCAGTTCCTATAACGCTTTTCGTTAACAGATCACCTCCCGGGAAAACAACAAAACTGTAGTACAGATTACCTTGCTGCTCCTGTTGTGTCACAGAATATGTGCCTACATATAATCCTTCAACAGGATAAATTGGATCTGGACAATTATGTTCAATTTGTCCGACAACTTTTTTGCAGCTTGTTAATTGAAATAATAGGGCAGTTGCCGCAAATACGGTCATGGCAAAAGAAGCCATCAAAATTTTTTTCATTTTTTGTTTTTTTGAATTATGAAAGTTTGGTTTAAAGTTGCCAAGTTGGCAATCAAGTTTAGCGTTCTTTGCAAATATAAAATATTTAAAGTCTGGAAACCGCATATTGATATGATGCATCAACAAAAAAAGTTGAATTTTTGATTTGCGCGAAGCTTTTCATACAAAACCTCATCAAAAGGAGCTTGCTTAACGTTTTTTTATTTCGATTTTTAAATCTTAATTTGCTGTCTTAACTGCAACCACAAATTCTTATGAGAGGCTCGTTCTTTAGTAAAATCCTTTTATTAGTTTTTTTATTTCCATGTGTTTTATTTAGCCAGGCTAATTTAAATAAAGGGCTCATGGCATATTATCCCTTTAATGGTAATGCTAATGATGCAAGTGGTAATGGCAATAATCCAATCTTTAATAATGCAATCCTTACGTCAGATTATTATGGTAAGTCTAACAGTGCTTATCATTTTAACGGAGTTGATAATTATATCCAGATACCAAATAATGCCAGCTTAAACTTTTCGAATACGATCTCCATTTGTGCATGGGTTAAGCCTATAGGATTTTATTATGGACAGTGTCATGGTAATAACGTATTATTTAAAGGCAACAGCGATTTTCAAACAGGGAATTATATGCTGCGGTTTGATGATGCTTTTTATACCGGCACTAACTGCGAAGGTGGAATCCCCGATACTTTACACGAAACATATTATGGCATCGGCACGGGTTTAGACCCAATACAGGATACTCCTTATGCTCAAAAAAATCTTTGGAGAAGTGTTGTTTATACTTACGATGGTTTACATGCGAGACTTTATATTGATTGTAATTTAGTTTTAGATACTCAAGCTCCTGGTTTAAGCTTTTCAAATGCTGAAGATCTTTTTTTTGGAAAACTCAATAGTGATCAATTCCCCTATTGGTTTAATGGTGATTTGGATGAAGTTAGAATTTACGATCGTGCTTTAAATACTGATGAAGTAAAAGCGTATTCTTTTAGTTGTGCAGATAAGGAACCTTGCAGCAATTGGTTGTACACAGCCGCAGATCCGTCTTATGTCGATATCGGAAAATTAAATATTACAGGTAATCAGCTTACCGTTGAAGCAACTATCAATAGAACACAACCTTATGATCAAGGCACTGGTGATAATAGTGATGGTGATGTAGTTTCAAAACATACTGACCCGAATAATACAAACTATTTATTAAGACCCAATCATGCGTATATAACTACAGAAAAGGGATTTTTTGGAACACCTGATGCGTGTGATATAGAGTTAAATAAAACATATCACCTGGCTATGGTTTATGATGGATCAACATTAAAGTTTTATCGTAATGGTTTTTTGCTAAGTCAAATACCCGCAACAGGAAATTTAATTCAAAATAACCTCAATACTTTTATTGGTCGTTATCAGGAACCTACAGCAGAAAATTTCATAGGCTATACAAATGAAGTTAGAATTTGGAATATAGCCAGAACGCAAAATCAGGTTCGTGGATATATGAATCAAGCACTACCCAACCCTGCAACTCAACAAGGGTTACTGGCATATTATACTTTCGACGATTTAAAAAACAAGCAGGGAAACTCAGAATGGAACGGTGAACTTGTTGGCAATGCCTCTATTAATCAATCAAATCCTGAATGCTCTTCTTTTGTAACAGATTCGTGTAGCATTAAAACAACTAATGTTACAGCAAGTTTTACTGGCCCTGACACTGTATGCGCAGGTACAACTGTCAAGTTTACTAACACTTCAATTGGTGCTACTAATTACTTATGGAGTTTTTGTTCAGATTTTAAAACTACACCAACATCAACAAGCATTGGAAATCCTGGTAATAAATTAAATCTGCCAGTATTTATAGATTATGGTTTAGATGATAATGGGAATTATTATGGGATTGTCACCAATCACCTTGTTGGCAGGATAACAAGATTAAACTTTGGTAAAAGTCTTTTGAACAATCCTATATCTGAAGATTTAGGTGATTTTAATGGAACATTGCCACAGCAACTTGAAGGCGTGCAATTAGAACATGTAAATGGTATATGGTACGCAATAGCTGTCGGTGGAGGTAATGAATACACAAATTCATCGCCAAGGATTGTAAAATTTGATTTTGGAAGTTCTTTGGCAAATACACCGGTTGCAACTGATTGGGGAAATATAGGTGATCTTGATCTTCCAATCGATTTTTATATAGCTGAAGAAAATGGTAATTATTATGGATTTACCATGAATGTATATTCTAACACAATTACAAGATTTGATTTTGGAGGTGATTTTATAAACCCTCCCACAGGAGTGAATCTTGGAAACATTGGGAGCCTGAATTACCCCGATGGGTTTACGTTCATAAAAAATAATAAAACTTGGTATGCGTTTGCCGTAAATACATATTCAAATGCCATTACAAGATTAGATTTTGGCTCATCATTGACGAATATACCGACTGCAGTTATTATTAATAATCCAGGAAATTTATTATCCAGGCCAAGAGATATATCAATCCTTTCAACCTGCGATGGGATATATGGATATGTTTTAAATGCCAATGATTATAAACTGATTAAATTAAATTTCGGAGACGATGTTACCAATGTAAACCCCAAGGCTACAGATTTAGGAGCATTCAATTATAACTTCCCACATTCTTTTTCTGATTTTTTTAATGATAGCAATAACATATATTGCTTTGTTCCAAATGTCAATAGTAATTCTATAGCTCGTCTCAAGTTTGCAGGTTGTCAAAGTATATCTGGCTCAATAAAAGAAAACCCAGACTCAGTAATTTATACAACTCAGGGAATATATACAACAGACCTAATGGTAGATATTGGCCTCCCAACTCAAACATCTTTTTGTAAGTCTCTATTTGTTAAAGATTGCAATTGCAACCTTGATACAAAGTTTAGTCATGAACAAATTTCATGCGATCCTAAAGTAATTGTATTTAAAAATCAAACAAAAAATGCAGACAGTATTTGGTGGGATTTTGGAAACGGGCAAACTGATACCATACAAAGTCCTATAATCAAATTTTCCAACTTTGGAAATTATATTGTGAATTTATATGCTAAAACAATCACAGGTTGTATTGATACAGCAACTGATACAATTGCCGTTGATGTTATAATTGATAGCGCTATTATAAATAGAGACACATCGATATGTGCCGGTGCCGCCGTACAACTTACAGCAATCTCTGGTTTTGACTATTGTTGGTCTCCAGCAATAAGCTTATCAGATTCTTCTATACAAAACCCTGTAGCTTCTCCAAAAGTTACGACAATATATTATTTAAATATTTTGTTGAATAGTAATCAAACCGTTGTTCGTGATTCCGTTAAGATTATTGTTAACTCTCTTCCTGCTATATCAGCAGGTATTGATGAATCATTTTGCAAACAATCACCTCCGGCCCAGCTAAACGCATCTGGCGCTGTTGTTTACACATGGAGTCCATCTCAAGGTTTATCAGACACAAATATTCCTGATCCTTTTGCTTCGCCTCAAAACACAACTATATATTATGTAAGTGGAACAGATGCTAATTTTTGCACTAATACAGATTCAATGCTTGTAACAGTTTATCCTGCTCCCATGTTTAGTATCTTTCCAAAAAGTTCATTAATATGCCCGGGAGATTCGGTTGAACTAACAGCATCCGGAGGTAATATTTACAACTGGATGCCATCTTTAACTGTATTGAGTTCAACCGCTTCTGCTACCAAAGCGTTCCCATCTGTAAATACTACATACCAGGTAATTATTGTTGATAGTATTTGCAGGGTTGCAGATACATTATTATCTAGTATTAGTTTAAAGGATGCGCCAGTTGTTACGGTTACAAAATCAAATAATATTGATTGTATTAATCAGAATGCACAATTACTGGCAACAGGTGGTATAGGTTTTAACTGGTCACCACCCACATATATTAGTAATACACAAATTAATAATCCTATAGTAAACCCACCAATTGATACATGGTATTATGTTTATGTAAAAGGAGAAAATAATTGTAAAACAAAAGATTCAGTTCTTGTAAAATCGATTTCCAATTCAGATGCGGTTGACTATGAAGTAGCAAGCGCATTTACTCCGAATCACGATGGATTAAATGATTGTTTCAGTGTGAAATACTGGGGGCCTGCAGATTTTTTTGACATGGCAATTTATGATCGTTGGGGGTATCTTGTTTATCACTCCAATAACATTAATGCATGCTGGGATGGAAATATAAATGGCAAACCACAAGCCTCAGGAACATATGTTTATAAGATTAGTGTATCATCAAAATGTACTAATAATGTAATAATACATAAAAAAGGTACAGTTGTATTAATCAGATAACTTTCCCATTTTTTTACTCTTGAAATCTTTTATAGCTTGAAACAAAGTTTTTAAAGTTGCAAATCGCTTCGGTTTATAAAAGATTTTATTTTTTATTCTATTAAGCAGATCTTTTTTTAGCACTTTAATTTCTGCAGAAAAGTCTTTTTCGTATTTAGCATTTATATAAAAAAAATTTCTTGTCATGTAATACAATCTTGTTGCTGAATGAAAAGAACGGCTTGTTTTTTTTAACGTTTTTAATGAATACTTTTCGATTGGTTCCCCAAGGCTATGATTCATATAAATATTTGAGAACTCAATTATTTTAAAGCCTTTTTGAATTGATCTGAAACAATATTCTGTATCTACAAAATCAATAAATAGCTTTTCATCAAAACCTCCAACGTTCTGAAATAATTTAAGATTGATAACACTGCCGCTTGTTATTATAAATTTTGCTTCAAAATATTTACAATTAAGTTCATCTTTTTTTTGCTGATAATTTATTCCATACATGGAAACATCTTGCTCTTTTGACGTTTCGATGCATTCAAAATATTTTGAAACGAACGCTTCATCAAAGAAAGAATCCTGATCCATTGTAAGTAAATAATCAAAGCCATCTTTAATTGCAAAATCACAAGCCTGATTTAACCGTTTAGCAACACCTTCATTAACACCATTATGAAAAATATTAGCATGAGATAAAGAATTGAAATCGTTGTGAAGATTAGCATTTATAGACTCACTGTTATCAATTAAATAAAGTTTATCTATATGAGCATTGTAAGACTTAATGTTTTGAATGACAGATTCATCAGGATTGTATAGAATTACACAAGCTGCAATTTTCATCTTGATTATTTAAAAAAGATAAAAATATTTTCGTGATGAAAGTGGGCATCATAGTTAAACTGATTCAATGCTTCAAATACAGTTTTAGTACAACCTTCTTTATACCTGTCGTGTAGTTCAATAATTAAAAGCTTAACTTTCTTTAACCATGATAGGTCACTTGACGTAAAAACTTCTTTTTCTGCTCCTTCAATATCAAGTTTCAAAATATCGACATCATCCCAATTCTGAGAATCGATGATTGCTGGTATTGTTATTCCATTTATCGTATTATCTAAGTTTGAATTATTGTCAAACATAAATTCAGCAGCGCCACCTTCAGGATTGGTTAATGATAACTTTTCATTTTTGTCCCAAATACCTGCTTGTAAACATTGAATATTCTTATAAAACGCAACATTTTTTTTAAGCAATTCGAAATTATTTTTTTCAGGTTCAATCGCAATAATTTTTGCCTCAGGAAAACGCATTGAAAAATAAACCGAAGCACAACCAATATTAGCGCCACCATCTATAATTCGTTTTGCATAAGGAAAATCAACACCATATAAATCATATTGCTTCTCATAGAAAACCTGGAAAAAAATTGCTTTATCAGATTTATTATCCCGCAATTCAAAAGGAACTTTAAGAAAAGAAGCGTTTGCAAAAAAACTTGAATGTTTTTTAGTAAGTGTAGACAAAAACAATTTGAATCCATTGTTCAGGCCATACAAGCGCACCCAGTTTATGCTTTCAATAACACGTAAACCTAAATTCCGGAAACCTAATTTTTCAAATTTGCCCATCTACTAAAATTTATGAAAACAAATATAGCCAAGCAGGTTTCATAAGTTATGTTTTACATTGCAACTTTATGAATATTAAAGAAAGAATTGTTACAGCGATCTCTTTTATATTAAATCCTCAAAAACGGGATCTGATTTCTTTTGCAAAAAAATTTAAATTGAAAACAGGTATTGAAATTGGGGGACCCAGTTCAATATTTTCTATAAAATCACCAATGCCTATTTATCTCTATGCAAAAAAAATTGATGGAGTAAATTTTAGTAATCAAACTGTTTGGGAAGGGCAGATAAATGAAGGTGAAAGCTACAAATATTACAGCAGCAAAAAAGGTTTTCAATATATAAGCGAAGCAAATGATTTGTCAAAAATTGAAAAGGAAAAATATGATTTTATTCTTTCCTCTCACTGTTTGGAACATACTGCAAATCCGATCAGAACTTTAAAGGAATGGAACAGAGTGTTAAAGAAGAATGGATATTTTGTTTTAGTCTTACCTGATAAAAACTTCACTTTTGATGTTAACAGGCCATACACAACATTTGAACATTTGAAGCAGGATTATGAAAACCATGCCAACGAAAGAGACGAAACGCATTTTGAGGAAGTGATACGATTTCACAACATTGCTTTAGATAATGGAACATCTACAACAGAAGAATTAATTGATAGAACTAAAAACAACTTTCAAAATAGATGTGTACATCATCATGTATATAGTTTTGAACTTATAGATGAGTTATTGCAATTCACAGGATTTGCTGTTATAAAGCAAAAATGGCTTGCTCCGTTTCATTTACTAACGATTGCTAAAAAAATTAATTAATGACTAATGCCATTAATTTCTATTTGTATACCAGCTTATAAAAATGCCGAATATTTGTCAAGGCTTTTAGAAAGCATCGTTCAACAAGATTTTAAAGACTTTGATGTTATTATAACCGATGACAGTCCCGATGATATTTTGAAGGAGTTGATTAATAAATACAATACAATTTTAGATATTACTTACATCAAAAATAAAACAGCATTAGGCTCACCGGCAAACTGGAACTCAGCAATTGTAAAGGCCCGTAGTGAATGGATAAAAATTATGCATGATGATGATTGGTTCAATAATGAAAAAAGTTTATCATCGTTTGCAGAAGTTGCTAAAACAACAAATGCCGATTTTATTTTTAGCGGATTTTATGAAGTTGATATTCAATCAAAAGAAAGGCAACAATATGTTATTAGTAAAACCGAAGAAGCCCTTATAAGAAAATCTCCATATAATCTTTTAAAGAAAAATTTTATTGGCCATCCAAGTACTACACTTATTAAGAATAATCGGCAACAATGGTTTGATAATAATTTGAAATGGGTTGTTGATATCGAATTTTATATGCGAGCTTTAAAGGGGAATAAAAAATTTTATGCTATAAAAAAACCTTTAGTAACAATTGGTATTAATCCGTTACAAATTACCAAACAGGTTTTTCGAGACCCAACAGTAGAAATACCTGAAAATTTATCTCTTCTTCAACTAAACCCAGAACTATTAAAGTACTATTATGCATACGATTATTATTGGCGGCTTTTAAGGAATTTATCGATTAGAAATTTTTCAGAGCTTGAAGAAAATAAAAGAGCAACGAGTGTTATTCCCAATAACTTAAACAGGATGTTATCGTTTCAAAAAAAATTCCCTTTAGCTATTTTAAAAAATGGATTTGCATCCAAATTTCTAATGACGACAAGTTATTTGTTTAATAAAAAGTAAATAAAGTTTAATTCTTTTTTATCGTTTGTCTCAACATATCAATATCACTTTGTATCATTTCTTCAACCAACATTTTAAGATCGCATTTAGGTTGCCATCCTAATTTTTGCCTTGCTTTTGTAGCGTCACCAACCAAATAATCAACTTCTGCGGCTCTAAAATATCTTGGATTCACTTTCACTACTTCTTTGCCTTCCGGAATTTTATAAACTTCATTACTACATTTAACAATAATGCCTTTTTCATTTAAACCTTCACCTTCAAATTTTATTTCAACATCTAAATAATCAAAAGCCATTTTAATAAAATCACGAACAGTTGTTGTAATCCCTGTTGCTAAAACGTAATCCTCAGCGGTGTCTTGTTGCAACATTAACCACATGCCATACACGTAATCTTTTGCATGTCCCCAATCGCGGCTTGCATCTAAATTTCCAAGCGATAAAGTATCAGTTAAGCCCAAAGCAATTTTTGCAACCTCTAATGTTATTTTTCGGGTCACAAAGTTTTCACCGCGTAGCGGGCTTTCATGATTGAATAAAATCCCATTCACTGCAAATAGATCATATGCTTCGCGATAGTTAACAGTGATCCAATAGCCATACAATTTAGCGACTCCATAAGGTGAACGCGGATAAAAAGGTGTCGTTTCTTTTTGCGGAATTTCCTGCACTTTTCCGTACAATTCAGAAGTAGAAGCCTGGTAAAATTTGGTCTTCTTTTCTAACCCTAAAATTCTCATTGCTTCCAAAATTCTCAACACACCTAAACCGTCACTGTTCGCAGTGTATTCAGGTGTTTCAAAGCTAATGCCTACATGACTTTGCGCCGCAAGATTATAAATTTCATCAGGCTGAATTTGTTGCAGCAAGCGCAAGATGTTTGATGAATCGCTCAAATCACCATAATGCAATAAAAACTTGCCCGCATATTTTGGATCAAAATATAAATGATCAATTCTTGCTGTATTAAGCATTGAACTGCGACGGCGCACGCCATGAACAATGTATCCCTTTTCTAATAATAATTCAGATAGATAGGCGCCATCCTGCCCCGTAACGCCAGTAATTAATGCAACTTTCATTTTAATATTTGCTTTAATAAAAATCACGCAAACTAAAGCAATTAAATTTGCATTTTTTCAGCAATAGTATTGAAACAACGAAGATGAAAATAGTTTTTAATTGTTGGCTTTTAAGAAACAGGCAACTTGATGGTATTGGAAATTTTACAGTGCAGGTTTTAAAACGTTTAATAGAAGATCATCCAAAGCAACATTTCGATATATTGGTTGATAATAAATTTACCAATATTTATTTCGATTATCCAAATGTGACTTTGCATAGAATTTTTCCTGCCTTTCGTCATCCGTTGTTATATATATTGATGCTTGAATTAAGATTGCCGTTATATCTTAAAAAAATAAAACCTGATTTACTTATTACCATGGATGGATTTATGTCTTTAGCAAGTAATACAAAACAATTGCCTGTTGTTTACGATTTAAATTTTGAACATTACCCTGAAAACCTTCCGTGGCGTAATCGTGTTTATTATAAATTTTTTTTTCCAAAGTTTGTACGAAAAGCAAAACGTGTAATAACAATCAGCGAGTATAGTAAAGATGATATTGTAAAAACATATCATTATCCTGCAGATAAAATTGATAATGTTTATTGTGGTATCAGTGACTATTTTTTTCCATGTTCCGAAATAGAAAAATATCAGACAAAAGAAAAATACACAACCGGAAAAGAATATTTCTTTTTTGCCGGTACAATGCACCCAAGAAAGAATATTTTGAGATTGATACAAGCTTTTGATGAATTTAAAAAAAGTAATAGTAGTGATTTAAAACTTGTACTGGCTGGTCATATTATGTGGGATGATGAATCCATTAAGAATGTTGTTGAAAGTAGTTCCGTACGAGAGGATATTATTTTTGCGGGCCGTGTAAGTAATGAAGATTTGCGCTTGTTGTTGGGCAGTGCCTGGGCCCTTGTTTTTGTGCCCGTTTTCGAAGGTTTCGGTTTGCCAATTGTTGAAGCCTGGCAGTGTGGCGCGCCGGTTATTTGCAGCAACGTCACCAGCATTCCTGAAGTTGCAGGCGATGCAGCAATTGTTGTTGACCCTTTTAATATAAAAGATATTGCTGAAGCTATGCAAATGATGACCGATGTAAATGTTCACAGCAAATACATTAATGCTGGACAAAAAAGAAAAGAACTTTTTTCATGGGCAAGAACTGCTAAACTTTTTTGGGATTCACTTCAACTTACTCTGAAAAACAAATAATAAAAGTAATAATATTTTTATGGGAATCAGCCGTGGAACTTTGTGGCATCACGGTTGCTTTTCATAGCAGCTAAAGCTTGTTATCAATTAATGTTTATTAAACTCAATTTAAAATTGTCTATCCCAGTAATCAAGTAAATCAGCAATACTTTTTTCAAAAGTAATCTCAGGTTGCCAACCAGTATCCGCTTTTATCATTTCATTATTCCCAACTATAGATTGTATTTCTCCTTTGCGCAAAAGAGTTTCATCCAATTTCAAATCAACATGCATCGATAATTGATTTTGCATCTCTTCAAGGGCATTGCGTAAACTTCTTCCTTTTCCTGAGCACACATTATATATTTCCCCGGTCTTTCCATTTTTTAAAAGCAGATAATAAGCATTTACGATATCACGAACATCAGTTAAGTCTCTAATTACATCAATATTTCCTGTAGTTAAAACAGGTGGCTGTTTATCTTTTTTTATAAGCTGTAGTTCTTTTGCAAATTTTGCTAAAACAAAATTATCTTTTTGATAAGCCCCAAAATGAGTAAATGATCTTGTTTGAATAATATCCAAACTAAAATTATCGACATAAATCTTCGCTATCATCTCTTGCGAAGCTTTACTAACTGCATAAGGATTTGCAGGATGAATTGCAGTTGTTTCTTTTAACGGCTCTTTTTCGGTTGCAGAAACACCGTAAACATCTGACGTTCCTGTTGAAAGTATACGGACAGCTTTCTCATATTCTTTTGCAGCATCAAGCAAAGCAAGAAATATTGAATTGTTGTTTAAGAAAACTTCTGAAGGATGTTGCCAACTGTAATGAACACTGCTTGCCGATGCAAGATGAAGTATATAATCCGGTGAAAAGTTTTGCAAAACTTTTAAAAGCGCAACTTTATCTTTTATATCCGTTTGTATGGTTTTGCAATTAATGTTTTTATATCTCTTTATATCAAAAGTTATATCATTTCGGTCAAGCCCAAGAATTTCACAGCCTTCTTCTTTTTTGGAAAGAAGATTTAAAAAATGCCTGCTTGCAAAACCAGCAAATCCTGTAATTAAAATTTTCATATTTGTGAAACACGTTGACTGCAATAATAACTATATACAGAATAATACACTCAACTTCTTTAAAATTTAAGCATAATTATAAGCATCAATCTTTAATTGTGTTTGATTTTATAATTTTAATTAAATGAAATCAATTGTATTCATAGCATTTATATTGTTTTTTTCAACTAATTGTAGAAGCCAGGAGTACAATTATTTTCATTATGATGTTAAAGCTGGATTAAGCGGTATAACCATTTATACTATCGCCCAGGATAAAGATGGTTTTTTATGGTTTGGAACGGAAACAGGTTTAAGCAGGTTTGATGGCACCAATTTTACAAATTATAAAGCCAATGAAGGTTTAAATGATAATGAAATAATAAATCTTTTCGTTGATTCTAAAAACAGGGTTTGGATTTTTCCATTCAAAAATTCAATTTACTATTATTTAAATGGGAAGATTTTTAATACTTCCAATGATTCACTTCTTAAAAACTTTCATTTAAAAAACGAAATTTTTAAAGCTGCAGAAGATAAAAATGGCAATATCTTTTTTCTTGAAACAGGCAGGCTGCATATACTTACTAAAAATAATAAGCTTATAGAAATAGATAAAATTAAGGGTAAAGATTTTTTCAACAATGGTTGCGGCATTTCTGCAAGCGGAAATTGCAATTTGTTTATTAGTTCTTTAAATGACATAGTGAATCACCGGATATATATTTATGAATATAAAGATTCTGATTTCAATTTTTTGAATGTTATTCAGGATTATAATCTTACCCGAAATACAATTGAAATAAATCCCTATTACAGTCTTTTTAGAAACCAGAATTTTTTTGAAATATTTGATCAGAAAACTCATGAAAAGTTCAATATAAAAATACCTGATCATTTTCATACACTTTCTTACATAGACGACAGTTGCTTCGCAATATCCACTTCAGAAAAAACTTTTCTCTATAGCATAAAACAAAAAAAGATTACTGACAGCTTTCTTACAAATAGAACAGTAAATAAGTGCTTTAAGGATAACGAGGGTAATCTTTGGTTTGCAACAATGAGTCAGGGAGTGTATCGCTTATCGTCTACTAATTTTAAAATTTTTACTCTGCAAAATGGTTCTAATACAATACCTGTACACGCATTAGCTAAATCTAAAAGTGGACTTTATATAGGTGCTGAAAAAAATCTTTTATGGAATATAAACACTTCAACAAATACTATTCAAAAAATATCAGTTGTAAGCGACTATGATATTAACAGAACATCTGCAATACGATTTTGGAATGATAAAGATTTATTTTTAGGAACAGATAATGGACTCTTTAGAAAAGAAGGTGGTGAGATTAAAAACTATTTTCCAAGAACTGTTATTAAAAGCCTTTTTCTGCACGGTGATTCTTTAATTTTTGCATCAGATAGAAATGTCTTGGATGTTCCGTTTAAAAATTTCACACTTAGTGACACGATTTGGCGGACCAGAGCTACATGTGCATGCATATTGAATAACAAATACTATGTAGGTACACTTAGCGGTCTTTATTGTATCGAAAATGAAAAAAAACATACTGCCGTTGCTTTAGGAGATACATATCCATTTCTGAAAGATAAAATTATAGCAATTGTACCGCTGCAAAATGGAGAGTTATGGATTGCTACTGAGAATTTTGGCCTTCTTTGTTTAGAAAAAAATAAAATCAAATATCATATAACAACAAAAAACGGATTAACGAGCAATGTATGCAGGTGCATTTTTATTGATAATAAAAATCTTTGGTTAGGTACTGATAAGGGTGTATGTAAAATTAATATTTCTTACATTCCATTTGAGGTTACGCAGTTTACATCTGCTGAAGGATTAGATTGTGAAATCATAAACTGTATTTATGCGCAGGGCGATTCTGTATTTGTAGGAACGCCGTTTGGATTAACATTTTTTAATGCAGCCAAAATTCAAAGAAAATCTATTTGTAAATTGAAATTGTTAGACATTCAATCAAAAAATGGCGACTGGTTTTATAAACAAAATGGTATTCGTTTAAAAGCAAATGATAATTCTTTGCTTTTTGAATATGCGGGAATTTCTTTTGTGTCGTCTGCTGATGTAACTTATTATTACCAGTTAAAAGGTCTTGATAATACTTGGCATTTAACAAAACAAAATTCAATTGAATTCGATTTGCTTCCCGCAGGATCATATGTGCTTAATATTTATGCAATAAACAAATATGGTATCAGAAGTAATACAATCATCATCGCATTTACAAAAGCAAAAGAATTTTGGCATTTGTTATGGGTTAGGGGTTTATTATTAATAGCATTTTGTTTTATAATTTGGTTAGTAGTAAGCCAAAGAATAAAGCGTATAAGGAATGATGCAAATAAGAAAATTCTTTTTGAAAGAAAAATTAATGAACTTGAACAAATGGCGTTACGGGCACAAATGAATCCTCATTTTATCTTTAATAGCCTTAATTCAATTCAACAATATATTTTTTCAGGAAATGTTTTGGAAGCAAACCAATTTATCACAAACTTTTCATCTTTGATTCGACAAACACTTTACATCTCCGGAAAGAAGTTTATTAATATTGATGAAGAAACAAAATATCTTGAATCATATCTTACTTTAGAACAATGTAAATATGAAAATATTTTTGATTTTAAAATATACAGAGATGAGAAAATAGGCTTAGAAAATATTGTTATACCTCCATTATTACTTCAACCATTTATTGAAAATAGCATAAGGCATGGGCTTTTAAATTTGAAAGATAGACGTGGCATCATCAATATTCATTTTTCAATGCAGGATAATTTGCTGGAGTGCATTATAAAAGATAATGGCATCGGAAGGGAAAAATCTCTTGAAATAAAAGCTAACACTGTTTCAGGTTATCAATCCAAGGGAATGGAACTTGTTCAAAAACGGATCGAAAATCTGAATATTATTTATAATACTTTTATAACCGTTTTGATAGAAGATACAAGAAAAGAAGATGAAACAGGAACCTCTGTAACAATTAAGCTGCCAATAAATTATGATGAATGAAAAACTAATACGCGCATTAATAATTGAAGATGAACCGAAAAATGTTGCACTATTAAAGAAAATGCTTGAGATGTATTGCCCGAAGGTATTAGTTTGTGGAAACGCAGGCTCGGTGAAAGATGCTGCAGATCTCATAAAACAAACCAACCCAGACCTTGTTTTTCTCGATATAGAAATTAGTGGAGGTAACTCATTTCATCTTCTTGATATGTTACAGCCGGTAAATTTTGATATAATATTTGTAACGGCTTATGATAATTATCTTTTAAAGGCAATTAAATATTCGGCTCTTGATTATTTATTTAAACCAATAAACATACAAGAGTTAATAAGTGCCGTAAATAAGTCTGTTGACAAGATTTCTACGCGAAATACTTCTGAACAAATCAAATTGCTGTTGCAAGATTTTTCCGCAGCAAAACCACTTGCTACAATTGCACTACCAACAGCATTTGGGCTTCAATTCATAACCGTTCAAAATATAATAAGGGCAGAGGCAAAAGGAAGTTATACCATTCTGTTTATGAATAATGGCAAGTCTTATACAGTTTCGAAAACATTAAAAGAATATGAAGACCTCTTACCTCAGGATATTTTTTTCCGGATACATCATTCCTATTTAATCAATTTAAAATTTATAGTAAAATATCATAAAGGAAAAGGAGGAGTTATAGAAATGACTGATAAGTCAATGATACCACTTGCTGCGCGTAGAAAGAATGAATTTATAAATCTTTTTCTTTCAGGCTCTTGATACACTTATTGAACAATTAGCTACACTTATTAAAAAACTATCAGTAAGTATCAAAAGTTGCTATGTATTGATTTATTAATAACAATATTTGCATACCCCTTTTTTCATTCTATTCCTTTAAAGATTTAAATATGATTAAAAAAGCCAAATTGATTGCGAACTCTTTTGTTGTTATTTCAATTTTTGCAACAATCTTTTCTGCTTGCGAAAAAACAGATTTGCAAAAACCTAATTCTACTGTTTTAAACCAGTCGCTAAACTCTGATGAAATCTCTTTTTCAAAAGAAGCCTCAAATCTAAAACTAACTTTAAGACCAGGCCCTAAACATGGACAGGATGTTTATTTTGATAAAGATCAGGGTGTTGAGTCAGACAATCTAAATTATGTCCCAGAGTTATGCGCTAATTCCTGGACCATTAATGGTAGTCTTTATAGATCTGGATTTTATATAAGATTTGACAGTTTAATGTTAGTTCCTTCAGGCTCTCATGTTGTAAGTGCTAAATTATATTTATATGGATTGTCTAATTCATTAAGCACGCCTCAAGGTGACAATGGAGATAACGCCTGTTATGTAGATCGTGTAATAAGTGAATGGGATCAAAGTACACTTACTTATCTCAACAGACCAAAAAATAGCATTGATCATTCAGTTACTATGGCTGCATCAACAAGCCAATGGAATTATAATGCTGTAGTTGATGTTACCTCTTATGTTTCTTATTTTGTTGAAAAGCCATCTGAAAATTATGGATTTTATATACACTTGATTGATCAGGCACAATACCGTTCAATGGTTTTTGGAAGTTCTGAACAATCAGATAAAAATTTTCGCCCTAAGCTCGTGGTAACTTATCAGTAAGTTGACTATTACTGAAATTTTCCACAAAGCCATCGTCAACGATGGCTTTTTTATTTTCCATCATTTTAATACTTTGCGTATTCATAATATAAATAATGACTGCCGATAATTCTTTTATAGCTAACCAGTTTTCTTTGCTTGCGAAACTGATGGATATTCATGGTGAAAATAGTTTTAAAGCAAAAGCATTTTCATCCGCAGCGTTTACAATAGACAGGTTGCCACAGCAGCTATCAGAAATTCCTAATGAAAAACTCCCATCAATTAAAGGCATCGGAGATTCCGCCGCAAAAAAAATTCATGAGATTTTTGAACGTGGTGAAATTGTGATGTTAACTCAGCTTATTGAAAAAACACCTGCAGGTATAATGCAGATGCTGAATATAAAAGGTATTGGCCCGAAAAAAATTACAGTAATATGGAAAGATATGGGCATTGAAAGTATTGGTGAACTATTGTATGCATGCAATGAAAACAGGTTGACTTTATACAAAGGTTTTGGCGAAAAAACACAAAAAAGTATCCAGGAGTCGATTGAATATTTTCTCAATAACATTGGAAGTTATTTGTATGCGCAAATTGAAAATCTCGCACATACTTTGGATGTAGAACTTAAAAATAATTTTCCTCAACATGAGTTTTTAATAACAGGTGACTTCCGTCGGCAGTTAGAAACAATTGATAAGCTTGAATGGGTCACAAACGTTCCTGAAGCAGAACTGCAGAATTATTTATTGCAACATAAATTTGTCACTGAAAAAATTGATACAGAGGAATCCGTCTATAAAGGTGAAGAAGAAAATATTCAACTCAATTTTTATCATACAACTTCCGAGAAATTATATACAAAGCTTTTTCAAACCTCTTGCAGTGATGAGTTTTTAAACGAATGGAATAGTAAATATTCTTTGAAAGATGTAGCCAGTTATAATAATGAAAAAGAAATTTTTGAAGCAGCACAACTTCAATTTATCCCTGCATTTTTAAGAGAAACAAAAACTGTAATTGAGCAAGCTAAAAATGAATTGCCTGAGGTTATTCAAACAAAAGATATAACGGCCATTATTCACAGTCACTCAAAATGGAGTGATGGAAATAATACGCTTGAAGAAATGGCGGAAGCTGCAATAGAGAAAGGTTTGCAATATCTCGTAATCAGTGATCACTCAAAAACTGCATTTTACGCAAATGGTTTAACCGAAGAGAGATTAAAGACGCAACATGCAGAAATAGATGAATTGAATGAAAAATTAAAACCATTCAAAATTTTTAAAAGCATTGAAAGCGATATTTTGAACGATGGAAGTTTAGATTATAATAATGATGTATTAAACAGTTTCGATGTTGTCATTGCTTCTGTTCATTCTAATTTAAAAATGAATGAAGAAAAAGCGATGATGCGCTTATTAAATGCCATAAAAAATCCTTTTACTTCAATACTTGGCCATTGTACAGGAAGATTATTATTAAGCCGCGCAGGTTATCCTGTTGATCATAAAAAATTAATAGATGCATGCGTTGAAAATAATGTTGTAATTGAATTAAACGCACATCCGCGCAGGCTTGATATGGATTGGCGGCATCTTCATTACTGCATCGAAAGAAACGTGCTGATCTCGATTGATCCTGATGCGCATTCTGTGAAAGGTTTTAATGATATAAAGTATGGTGTTTTGGCTGCTCAAAAAGCCGGTATCGTTCCATCACAAAACTTAAGTAGTTTTTCATTGCAGGAATTTGAATTATTTCTTAAAATGCAACACGCAAAAAGAAATAAATAATTTTGCATAATAATATTTCATTAAAATAAATCTTTATGAAAAGATTGCTTGCAATTATAATTTCAGTTTTCTGTTTAACGCATATCCATGCTCAATATACTGTACGTGTTATTGTAACAACTATTGGTGCAAAAGCAAACGATGATATTTACATCGCAGGAAATTTTAATGATTGGAATCCTGCTGATCCAGATTCTAAATTAAAACCTTTTGCAGGCGGCAGAAGAATTATAGTTTTTGATGATGTTGATAC